>DAOUUM010000323.1 GCA_030668165.1 Candidatus Heimdallarchaeota archaeon | reverse complement strand
TTGTATCCTCAACTGTTGCAAATGCAGCAGTAATTGCCTGGAAGGTGGATAAGAGCTTGGTCTCAACCTGTCTGTATCCAGCCTCAATTATTGTACCTGTTGAGGTGGCCAATACTGGAAGCATATTACGGGGATAAAATTGCCATTCAACCAGACTATCATTAGAGGTGAATTTCAACTGAGTGTAATCAACTGCAAGGAAGAAATACTGCAAGTAAGTAGCTGCATATTCAGTGTAGTTTGCACTGATGGTGTCAAACATATTCACATTGATGGCCAGATTTACTCCATTAGTAATATTCACCTGATGGGCAGAGGCACTGATATTGTAAACCCGACTAAATACACTAAAGAAGTTCATAAATGCCTGGGTCACCTTCATATTGGTTATCTCCAGTTCATATTCCTTCTCTACCAGTGTGTAGACAAATACCTCAGGAATGATAATTCCAGAAACAAGAACAAGTTCACCTAATAATGTTTTATCAAAATATTCGTAGTAGGTGGTATTTACTGGAAATTCTCCAAGGAATCGCCAATCATCAGATACTGCAGAAGCCATTGCAATAGTGAAATTTTCAGTGATCTTTAGTTCCATCTGGGCAAAACCATCAGCCTTATCGGTGGAATTGAACCTAAGAGATACTATATCGGTTAGATAATCATACCAGAGCTCAAGTCCAGCCTGATCTCTCCACAGATCCGTAGTCCTATTAGCAGTCTCTGACTCCTCTAATTGTTTGAAATGGAAATAAACATCTTTAACATCCATATCAATAATTAAGGAGACATTTTTAATCTCGGTTCGAGTGATGTTGCGGAATTCTTCCATCGAACCCTGATTTGTGATTGTATGGTTTCCACTCTCCTCATAGGATATATCTCCATATGAGTATGATACTCCATTGATCTCTCCAGAGGTCAGAGCATCAGTAGATATATCTGTGGGTTCCATAGCAAATCCAGGTGAGTTCAAAGGCACAAGTGCCAATAGCACAAATACCAGTGAAAAAGTAATTAGCCTTTTGAGTTGCATTAAAGATAAGTCAATGCGAATTAGTATTTAAATAGTATTAAATAAAGTTGATTTTTTATTAAAAGGAATATTGAGGAATTAATACTCAAATTCAACTGCCGTGTAATTTGTCTCAAGCATCATTCTATCTATGGATTTCTGGGTCTCTTCCCTTACTCTGTCGACATCAATGGTGGTATGTCTTCCCTCCTGATACAGTATCTTACCATCTGACATGGTAATTGCAATATTATTGGTATTAGCAGAGAACACGTAGTTGGATAGTGGATTGATCACTGGTATGGTATTTACCTTATCCATATCAACCACGACAAGATCAGCTGGTTGTCCTGTTTCAAGTCTTCCGCTGTACACATCAGGTAACAATTTAGCTGCGTTTACAGTACCCATCTTGAAAGCGGTATAGGTATCTATCTGTTTTGGATTGTTGTGGATTCCGCGGTGGAGCATGACTGTGAGTCTAACCTCCTCGAGAAGATCCAGATTGTTATTACTTGCATTGCCATCAGTTCCCAGGGTGACATTGATCCCCTCATCCAGCATTCGCGGAATATCAGCAATACCCGATCCAAGTTTGAGATTACTCTGAATATTATGCAGTACGGTCACATCATTATCTTTTAGTAATTTGAAATCAGCTTCCTCTAGATTGACACAGTGGGCAGCTATTATTCTATCCAGAACACCAATCTTATCCATGTGTGCAATGGGTGTTAATCCTGTCTTGGCCTTTGAATCTTCAACTTCACGCGGTGATTCACTGAGATGCGTATGAATCTTTGTATCATATTTTTCTGCCTGTTCATATATCTTGATGTACATCTCGTCATCAACACTATAAGGTGCATGGGGTCCAAATCCAACTAAAATTCTTCCATCTTTCTTGTGCCATTTATTCAGGACTTCCATATTTTTCTTGAAAGAATCATCAACAGTCTTTGTTTCTCCATTATTATTGAATATTGATGGTCCAAGGAATGCCTTCATTCCGGTTTTATGAGTGACCTCTGCAATCTCATTTGCATAGTAGTACTGATCGACAAAGCCCACGGTACCACTGGCAAGCATCTCAGCCATTGCCAGCTCAGTCCCGATTTTGATATCATGTGGAGTTAATTTTGGTTCTATGGTCCATATATGGCGAAGCCATTCCTGTAAACTCTCATCATCAACTATACCACGAAACAGAGACATTGGGATATGTGTGTGTGCATTGATAAAAGGAGGCACAATCAGACCCTTATCATACCTGATTTTTTCGGATCCCTGTGGTATCTCATCTGATTTGTAATCCCCAACATATGTAAATTTATTATTTTCAATAACTAGTAACTGATCTTTTTTAACTCTACCCGCTGGATCAAGCATCCATCTGGCTTCAATATGATACATTATTCCCCTTTGATAAATACGCTTTAATTCTGTTATTGTACGGTATCATGTGGATAGAGTAATTCTATCACTCATATTGAGATTTTAGCAATCGTAATTTGCATTCTGTTAAATGTTTAATTTAATTTCAATTTTAGCCCTAGCCAAAACCTATTAGAAATCATTTGTGGAAATTGATCATATGACATCAGACAATGATAAAAAGGAAAAAAAGGATAATGACAAACCCAAAATTCCTGAAGAACAAATGGTGGTTACTGAGCATTCAGTTACCATTGATGGAAAATTACTTGAGTACACCGCAACAACCGGTACAATTATTCTGAGAGATGAGGTCAAGAAGGAGGAAGACAAGGCCAAGGCGACCATATTCTATGTTTCCTATACTAAAAAAGATGGAGATCTCAATCGACCCATTACCTACTCCTTCAATGGAGGACCTGGCTCCAGCTCAGTCTGGATGCATCTGGGTTTACTCGGTCCCAAGAGAGTGGTTTCAGAGGATAATGCAAAGGCTGTGAAACCCCCATATCAACTTATAGAGAATAATTATTCGATACTTGATCACACAGATCTTGTGTTTATTGATCCAGTATCAACCGGATACTCTAGGCATGTTCCAGGCGAGGATGCCAAGGACTTTCACGGTTTCAAGAAAGATTATGAATCAGTTGGAGATTTCATCAGGCTATGGACCACCCGAAATAACAGGTGGGGTGCACCAAAATTTTTGATTGGAGAGAGTTATGGTACCACAAGAGCCAGTGCACTGAGTGGATACCTGCAGGAGAGCTATGGAATGTATCTCAATGGCATTATGTTGATCTCATCCATATTGAATTTCCAGACTGCAAGATTTGTGGCTGGCAATGATCTTCCATTTATCACCTTCCTGCCAACCTATTGTGCCACCGCACATTATCACAAAAAACTGGATGAGGAATTGTCCAAGGATCTTGTGAAAACTCTTGATGAGGTTAGAGAATTTACAGGTAATGAATATACCCTTGCGCTTATGAAAGGAGACAGATTGGATGGAGAGGAGAGAGAGAATATTATCACTAAACTCGTGAAATATACTGGATTGAGTAGAGAATTCATCATACAAACCAATTTCAGAATCAATATTTTCCAGTTTACCAAGGAATTATTACGTGATCAGAGAAAAACTGTGGGTAGACTTGATTCAAGGTTCACAGGAATTGATAGAGATGCAACTGGAGGACAATTCAGTTATGACCCTAGCTATTCAGTGATCTTAGGACCATACTCAAGCACACTGCAGGATTATATTCGACGTGAACTGAAATTCGAGAGTGATATGAAGTACCACATTCTGTCCAATCTTTATGAGAATTGGAGCTACTCTGATCATCAGAACCAGTATGTAAATGTTGCAGATACCCTAAGAGACTCAATGACAAAGAATCCCTTCCTAAAAGTATTCGTGGCCAATGGTTATTATGATTTTGCCACCCCATTCTTTGCAACTGAGTACACCTTCGATCATCTAAGTCTTGATCCCTCTCTGAGAGATAATATCAGCATGGCATATTATGAGGCAGGGCACATGATGTATCTGCATGAGGCATCACTTGCAAAACAGAAGAAGGATCTGGTTAATTTCATTAATTCTGCATTGTAATCCAAT
>DAOUUM010000178.1 GCA_030668165.1 Candidatus Heimdallarchaeota archaeon | reverse complement strand
CCGGTCATAACCTATTTTCACAGCTTGGGTAACCAGTTTGTAATAATCACTATCCATACTTGAACGAATGGGCCACATAGCATGCTCAAAATCTACCTTAATGTCGGATCTGTCAATCTGATTTTCCTTAGCCCAGTTATATACAAACTCTTCAACTAGTGCTGAGACTTTGTCCGGATTCTGGTCTGGTATTAATCTGCAATCGACGCTTGCTATTGCAATGCTTGGAACTATCGTGCGGGATTCATCACCAACAGATCCTCCATTTATTCCGTTAATATTGAAGGTGGAATACAACTGATTTTGTTCAATTACAGATCTCCCCTCAATGGATCTGGCAGGTGTGATGCCATTAAGTTCAATTATTTTCTTATAATGATCATCTAAATTCTTCATGGCCTCAATTTCAGTAACAGACGGATCACTTATGTCATCATAGAATCCAGGAATTTTGCTCTGACCATTGACCTCAACCATATCTGAAAGCAGAGATATCAGATCTGTGGTAGATGATCTGGCAACTCCTCCAAAATTACCAGAATGCAGATCAGAATTATTGTACTTGATCGTTATTTGGAATCCAATGATTCCTCTTACTGATCCCACTATAGTGGGTGTTGTTAAAGATAAACTGGGGCCATCACTAACATAAACAAAATCGGCATCAATCTCGTCTTTATTTTTTTCAACAAAACCGGGTAGTGAGAAACTACCTAATTCTTCATCTCCATCAAGGATAAACTTGATATTCAGTTTCTTAAATAATTCGGGATAATTCTCTCTTAAATAACGGAGAGCCAAAATATGTGCATAATGTTGCCCCTTATTATCCGCACTACCTCTCCCATACAGTTTACCATCTCTGATCTCAGCCTCAAAAGGGGGGCTATTCCATAAATCAAGACTTCCCTCAGGTTGAACATCATAATGGCCATATATCAAAATCGTTGGCTTATCAGATCCAACAAGCGATTTTCCTACAATCACATCATTACCCTCTGTCTCATAGCGCTTGGTATCAAATTCACAACTATTTAACAGATCTATGGCCATATCTCTTACTAATTTGACCTCTTCCTTTTCTTTGGACCTGCTGGGAATAGATACGTATTTGATTAATTCATCATGGTATTTATTCTCTTTCAACCAATGCAATACCTTGTCTCTGATCATGATATTTCGATATTAGGTGAGATTTTAAACTTTGTAGTTTTGCTAGATTTAATTTCATGAGTTAAATTGTACATACTGCTAATCTGTAGATTCAGTAGTTTTTATACTGAATTCAATAATCAATATTGTTCAGATAATGTCCCAGACTGAATTATTTATCGCTAAATAATTTTAGGTATTCAACACACACTATGGGTTCTGAACATGCGAAATATAAAAAAGTAGCCCAAAAGATTTTTTAGGAAGTCGATTGGGTAGTGGTGACATCATCTCGCCAGAACGTCTGAAATTAGTAAATATCAGCGTTTGAATTAATGTATATACATTAAGGATGATGAAAGGACGCAACTCATTTTTTTTTTGATCCAAAGAGATATATATGTAACAAAAATATAATTAATAAAAGTAGATTAATTCGGCAAAACGAATTATAACTGAGGTATAAAATATGGGCTATAGACGGATTTATGACAAAAAATATAATTTACCTATTTCCACAAGACAGGTGAGTTTTATCCATACAAATTCTTCTTTGATTCATATTATTATTCCCCGGAAATCTGGATTGAAACAATCAATTTGTGGAATCAAGGCTGAAAGTCAACAGGAGATAGAGGAACCAATACTAATATCAGATGTATGTCAAAAATGTTCAAAATTTTCCATTGATTTCAAAAATGATGATCTCTGGTTAACCCGGGAATGGGTAGAATATTTCAATTCCTACGTGAGTGATATTATGGATAGAGAGGTGATCCATTCAAAAATAACAAATAGATCCCATTATCGTTCATTATTCACAAGGATCCAAAATGAGATACAGCAATGTAATCATGTATACCTTCTTTACCTGATGAGACACAATAAGATATATTCTTTGCAATGCCACAATTGTCAAGAGCTGATAATTCCAACAGATTGTATATGTGAAATCCCGTATTCAATTGACTTTGTTGACAATGATGGGGATAGAACATATAAGGAAACATTCTGTATGATATGTTATGGTTTTGTAGCTAAATTCAAAGATAATCTAATATGATAATAAATGCTTTCACAAATCCTTATAACTATAGAATCAGTAAATACCCGTATGGGTATTGAAGAACCTGATTTATACTCTCAAACTTTCTATGCAAAAACAGTATTACTAGGAGAGAGCAGTGTAGGTAAGACATCAATTCGTAGAAGTTATATGGGGTATAGTTTTTCAACGTCTCATCAGATGACTCTCGGAGCAGATTTCTCTGAAAAAAGCTTGGAGCTAAACATACTTGATGATAAAGGTGAAGTAAAACGTCAGGCACATCTCACTCTCCAGATATGGGATCTAGCCGGTCAGCAGGGATTTGAAAGTATCAGAAAACGCTTTATGCATGGTGCCACCATAATAATAATCGTATATGATCGTACATCTAAAAATACATTTGATTCCATGAATGAATGGTTAGATGAGGTTATAACCACCAATCCTGATCAGGAGATGCCCCTCCTTATCGTGGGTAATAAAAGTGATCTCAAGAAAAATATTGTTGTTAGTGATCAGGATGTGGAAAATTACATCAAAGAGGTTAAAATAAAATATCCCAAAATTTCCAAACATGTTTATGCCATCACTACAAGTGCTCTATCTGGTGAGAATATTAATTTATTATTCGAAAAAGTAACAACTAGTTTTCTAGATCTTATCACAGAGGATGATGACTGGTTAAATTCAGCAATTATTCATGGTTCTGGTACTTTTAATTCAGGTGAGAGTTGAAGAAATTTTATTTAGATTTCAAACATTCAATTCCAGGTAATTTACTACCCGATAAGAGTTCCATAGATGCCCCACCACCTGTTGATACATGAATATTTTCAGGTATTGGTTCATCTAACATATTGAGTGCATAGACGCTGTCCCCACCACCGATGATAGTGGTCACATTTCGGTTGAGTATTGCTCTCGCAATTTTTTCAGTTCCGTTCCTATACAATTCATTCTCGAATACACCCAATGGACCATTCCAGAAAATAGTGTTTGCACCACCTATTATTGCACTAATTTTATTTTCGGTTTCTGGCCCAATATCGAGTCCCATTGCATCAAGGGGAATATTATCACTACTGACAATTTTAGCTGCTCGGTCATCTAGTATAGGAGTGCGAAGATCCTTACCAATTCTAATGTCTTCAGGTATGATCAAATCTACACCTTCTATCTTGGCTTTTTGTATCAGCTCATCAGCTATATCTATCATCGCAAGTTCAACCAGAGATTTACCAGCTTCTTTACCCTGGGCTAATAAAAAGGTAAATACCATTCCACCACCAATTATGATCGTGTCTGCAATGTCAATAAGATTATTAATAATATCTAATTTGGTGGATACCTTGGCTCCTCCAATAATGGCTACTGATGGCTTCACAGGATTTTTCATAGCCTCAGTTATTTTGCTAAATTCTTCATTCACTAAAAAACCAGCGAAACTTGGTAGGTAATTAGCCACCCCTACAGTACTTGCATGTGCTCTGTGAACAGTGCCAAAAGCATCTGATACAAAGAGATCTGCCAATTCTGCCAACTCCTTGGCAAAATCAGGATCATTAGATTTTTCTCGTTTGTCAAATCTGGTATTCTCGAGAACCACAATATTTTCTAATCCCAATCTTAATCCACCAACTGCTTTTCTAACCTCTGGTCCAACTGTTTTATTGACAAAATTTACAGGTTGACTCAATACCTTTTCCAAATGTAAAGCAACTGGTCTCAAAGATAATGATGGTACAATTACTCCTTTGGGTCGTCCGAGATGAGAGGTAATAATTAACTTTGCATTTTGATTCAATAAATATTTGATTGTTGGTAATGCAAGTCTTATTCTTGTATCATCCATAATCTCACCATCGACAATTGGGACATTGAAGTCAAAACGGCACAGAACTACCTTAGAGTCTAAATCGGCATTTTCTATTGAATTTAGCATAAGGTCTGTTTTGTACTAATTTATTATTATTAACGATATAGAATCATAAAATTGAAGTAATAAAATGTTTGAATTGTTGATTATTGCAAGATGAAATTAATTACGGGAAGATCGTTAAAAGAGGCATTTAAATATCTTAATGGCTGTGTCTATCTCAGAGAACATGAATATTGAGGGCAAAAGAAACTCATTGTATTATTCACTGCTGGCAATACTTGCCCTGGCCTTAATTTTCTCACTGATACTACAGTTTTTCCCTTTCCTATTTAATTCCTCAACCGATCAGATTAGAGTCGGTATTGTTGATAGTGGATGTTCCTTAGATCAGAGCCAGTATGTATCTCAATATGTATCTTTTACCAATACAAGTTATGGATACAATACAGATGATATGCAGGTATATGATTCCCTGAATCATGGGCAATACACCTGTCAGTTGCTAATTGATAATATAGATGATGAGATTAAGGAGAAATCCGCAATAAGCATAATTTCCGCAAAAATTGCACACAGCGATGGTACACTCACCTTTGATGGACTATTCGCCGCGGTGGATTGGTTAATTGATCAGGATGTAGAAATTATCAACCTTTCTCTGGGCTCAGAATCGATTATCACCGAGGAAATGATGCGTAGTTTTGAATTATATAGTGAGACAGTCATTTTTGTGGCAGCATCAGGTAATAAAGGATCCACAGAATATATCTCACAGGGAAACGGTGATTGGCCTGCCATGCTTCCCTGGGTTGTTGGCATTGGAGCTTATCAGGATAATATAGATGATCCTGCTGATTTCACCATATCTGGCAGATCATACTTTGGTAACTATGTCTCTGAATTTTCTGCCGATGGTTTTTATGGCTCTTTAAGAGGGACTAGCATTGCGACTCCCATAGTTACTGCAAAAATTGTTAATTTAATGTATCAACTTAGTCAAAATAATTTGGAACTAGGTCCTGGTGAGATAATGGCCATATTCTCAAAGACCACATCCTTTTGGAATGGTGATACAAACCTTTTCGATGAATACCTAGGGTGGTCAGTACCACTTGATGATTATGATATAACGGAATTAATAGACCCAAGTTTTATAATAAATGGACCAGATGAACTTGATATACACAACAGATTAGTTGGGGAAAGCTGGGAACTCTCATGGAAGACATATTCCTATGATCTAACTGATATTAATCTCGAATTCACTGGTAATGGCACTGATTTGTTAATTGACTATACTATTGAATTAAAACCATGGGGTGGTACTCTGAGTCTTATATTTAATTCGACTGAAACTGCCTCCGGATTATATAATTTGGGAATCAACAATCCCTACGGGAATAATATGGAGTACAGTTTTAATCTTTTAAATGGTAAAAAAGGAAAGGTTCTATTTGATCACAGAACTGGGATCAATGGTTATGGTCATCCATACGGTGAATTCAGCCAATTAGAAAGCATTATTCGTGGCAAAGGATTTATTGTTGAACATGCAATCTATCCATCTGATCCGGAATTAGATGATTACAATGCCATAGTTGTTCCAAATCTATATGGTATTTTGGATGTGTCAGGGAGAGAATTTGCTAGTGATTTTACTGATGAGAAGCTAGCTAGGTATAATAATTATATCTCCAGTGGGGGTAATTTGATTGGAATGGCCGATATTCCAGTACGAACAAATATCAAGGGAATAAACTCATTTATCAATCCATACGGATTGAACTACACTTCGGAGGAAATATCATCCAATTCAGATGAGGTGACAATTTACAACATCACAAAAATCGATTTGATGAATGGAGTCTCTAATATCAATTTTTACGGTGGGGAGATTGTTTCATCTGAAAATAAAACTCAAGAATTTGGATGGTACCGCAAAGAAATAGTTGGTCAATTCCAACAAACAATATCAATCTATCAATCCATAGGTGCAGATCTTCATCCAAATGGAAGCTTACTTTTATTTGGATCAACATACACCATCACAAATGAGAATTTGGTTACACTTTACTACAATCATTTTGATGGATTTATTGTTAACTACCTAGAGCGGATATTGGCTTAGGATCATTATAGTATTTTTCCTCTGTGTTTTTCACATACCCTGGTTATCATATCAAGATATCGATGTACATAGTAAATAATTAAGAATATATAAAGATGGAGAAGTGAAAGTGATAAATAAGTGGATTAGCAATGTATAGATGTTT
>DAOUUM010000112.1 GCA_030668165.1 Candidatus Heimdallarchaeota archaeon | reverse complement strand
CGTTCAGTTTCTGTTGCTCAAGAAGGACCATTCGATCTTTCTCCAGCTCTCGAACATGTGATCTCTCCTCTTGTTCAGCCTTGTACAGACGAACTTCCTGCTCGGAGAATGCAGTTTTCTTCTGGATAGACATGTCAGTCTCGATTTTTACTCTGGCTGCATTCATCTTGGCATCCTGTCGGTACTCCTCCTGTAGGTCATTAAACAGGTCTTGATCAACGACTTCAACGTGGCGGATCTCAGCAGTGTTGATTTTTATTCCCATGGGACCAACGATAGTGACGAGCTCACTCATTATTGCGTCAATAATAAGCCCTCTCTCTCTTAGTACCTGATCAAGAGTTAGTCGGGCAACAGTAGTTCTCACAATGGATTCTACCAGTTGTGATAGAACGATATTGATCTCGTGCATGACATTGGTCTGGGTACCTTTGATGCTGGAGTAGGCCTCACGGGGAGACTCAATTCTCCAGACAACAAAACCAACGATGCGGACATCCTGGTTTTCTTTTGTAATGACCTCACCAGCATCAACATCGAGCTGGTTGACAGTCGTCGACATGACGATGAGTTCGTCTATGAATGGAAGTACGAAGTATGCCCCACCATAACCTTCGGAGCGTATTTTACCGTTGCGGAATGATAGCACAAACTCCATATTTGTGAATCTTTTATATCTGGATTTGATGATCATTATCATCATCACAGATACACCAAAAATGGTAAGAGCGATATAAATTGCATTGGATATTGCCATAATTATCTAAATATATATTGGTTTTCAAAGATATAAGTATATTCTACATACAATATATATTATATATATTAAGCATACTGTATTTATATATGAAAAATAATTAATTTACTATACTTGTAGTATTAGCGCTGATTACTGAGAAATCTAATGATATACAATATATATTAATTATATAAATTATATTTATTTATTAATACTAATATAGATCTACTAGTAATTATTTTGCATAAGACAATAATACAAGTTTCATTACCCGATTACAATCATCAAACTATCATAATTTTAGCTATTTGATATTTAATAAATTTTATATATAGAAATATTTACATCCATATTCTTTTATTTCCATGAATATTGCAAATGATGGTGAGATTCATGGGTTCTTAATTAACGTTAGTAATTACTTTTTTATCAAAATATACGATCATGTATAAGATAAGCTTAATCTTTTAATTATAAAGTTTCCACCCTTTTCTTCCTGCTCAGATGTAATGTAAAAATAATATTTATCACAAATACCACGTAAAGGGAAATATTTAAAATCAGTGCTCCAAGGGATTGTAGTTGCATATTTGCCTCCAGTATATCCCTGTTCAGAACCGATATTCCACTGCCCACTGAAACCATCAAAAGAGCGAATAGCCAGATAAGTATTAATTTTAATTTACCATCCTTGTATAACACATAGAGTGCAGGTATGGCAGGTGCCAGCACCCAGATAACATAATGGGAATAGATTACCCGAGATACCAGAAGGAATACCATGATGTATGTTGATACGCTGATATACAGAGTTTCATCTGTGGTAGATCTGAGTGGCAGGATGAAGATCAGAGAGGCAATTGCCATCACAGAGAATTGAAGCCAGAACCAGTCCATAGAGCCCATCTCTATATTCAGATAGAACCATACAGTATTTGTCTCAATGCTTCGTCTTGTCTGCCAGAAAAAGGCCTGATCAATGAATTTGGAGCCATACAGATCGTAAAAATAGTAAAATATACTCCCAGCAACCAGGATAAATCCCATCATGAATGACAGGATATGATTAAATTTTCCCCTTAATAGCATAACCAGTAGTAGAATTGGCAGGGCCAGTATCACTATTATCTTGGTCATAACCCCCAATCCAAAGATCACCCCACCTATGAGAGCCAGTTTCCAGTTTTTCAATCCCAGGTAGATACCACCCATCATCAGCAGCATCACCATCTGATCAAATACACCAATTATATTGATCCCGATCAGTACTGGAAATGCCAGAAACAGATTGGCGATTTTGATCTCAGTGTCTCTCTCAACATTCGATGCCTTGACCACCAAATAAGTGAGTCCAAGAGTACAGATCCACAGAAATACACGGGCAACCTGAGGATAGGTCCCAAATATTTTTACCAGGAATACGATTAGGTAGAAAAACACAGGTAGATGATTTGGTGCATTGAATTGTTCACCATTGAAGGTGGTGTAGCTGATCTCGTATAGATCCAATCCACCCACCATCTGAACTATGGCATCCCATTGCACCACCCAGTCCTGAGTAAGCAAATCCAATCCCAGGAGTGAGACGATCAGGTGAGTAATCGAGAGTACCACCAGTGTGATCTTGCTTGATACCAGGTTTGAAAATCTCATCATAATCTTGCTCACAATATTATCAATTCAAGCAGGCTAATAAAATATATCAATCTAGTACAATAGTAAATTCAATTTTTTATCATTATTCCTCTTCTGGTTTTTGGGCAATCAGACTCACAAAACCTCTAAGATCCCCAGGTCTCAGCAATTTTTCACCAGTTGCAATACTATGCATTGTCCAACCATCAAGTAATTCTAACAATTCTTCCCTGGTCACAAATCTGATCTCAGGATCCGTGGGAAAATGAGGAAGAATATTCCCTGAGTATACAAAAAATCCACCTGGTTTAACCCCGGCTAGTATTTCCTTTATTTTATCTATTGTATGATCAAACAGATACTGCAGCGATTGGATTGCAGTAATAATATCATAACTCTCCTCATCTATTTTCCATGTTAACAAATCTGCAACAGAAAAATCTATATTCTTGGAGACCCCTAATAATTCAGCTCTGCGGTTGGCAACCTCTATCCCACTGGCCAATGCATCAAAAGCAGTTACCTGTCCAATTTTTGCCAGGTAACATGCCTCCTTGCCAGATCCACAGGCCATATCCAGTATCTTGAGATCACTTTTCTCTTTCATTATCATCATTTGGGTCAAATATTGCACATTATGATTAACCATGAATACTGATAACTGATCATCGCTTGTATTTTTCTCCCGCTCAAATACTCCCTTCCATCCATTCATCCATTTTTGGGGTGCTAACACATCTACTTCTTCCACAAAATGTCATCTTCAACCATATCATATTAATTATGACAATGGGATAAGAATAAATTTCATATTTTCTCAATCCCAAGATTTAATTAATCCGTTATTCATTATTAGATCAATGACTGATGAAGAAAAGGATAAATGGCACAAAAAAATGGCTGTTGACTGTTTCAACCAAACTTGGGATTACATGGAAATGGAAAATAGAACCGCTGATGAGGATATCAACATGATCAATGCAACACATGCATGGGTCATTATACGTACCTACTATTTCAGCACTTTATATATTGAAGTGTGTATAAGCCTGTAAGTAACTAATTTCGATTAGTTACCGTCGGACTAGGACAGTATCAGCCTGTCATTTCCAGTAACATGGAAGTACGGAAAAGACTGACACAGGCCGAATACCCCCCGGGGAAGTCCAGTCGAGAGACAAACCGGCATGAACTACTGTGGAAAGACCTTTGGGAAATGCCACAGAGTCAATATGATCTGTCGGAAAGCACGGCAAACCAGTCTTCAATGAAGCTAGGAAGCAGAGAAGTTGGCCATAGTAACCGTTCTAAGGAACAACATTGGATACAAACAAGGAAATATATTATTTCTGAGTGATGGCGACATCTGGATCTGATGGAAACAACGTGTAATTTCACATATTATCAACGTACGTGAAAATGATCATCACTACACCTAGGATAACAATTCTTTGATCTTATTTCTCTTATCTCTTAGGTTTTCAATATCAATTGCATCATCCTCAGCCTCAATGATTTTGCCAGTTTTAACTGCATTTAGAAAATCCTCTATTGTGCCTGTAGCCCATCTTTCTAGGATTAATTCTATTTGCGAATCAAGCTCTCTTATTCTAGAATGAATTAAATCTAATGCGATATCTCGACTGATTTCGATTGTCATTACTTATACTAACGATTTAAAATTATTAAAGGGTTTGTATCTCAAAATGATAATTTTAATTTATAGCGATTTTAAATAAATTATACTGGGATTTGGGGCCTAGTATGATGATAATTATCTCAAAAAATATTTCAGAAGTTAGTGATTTTACAATTATAGTTAATTATAAAAAATGATCTTTTCACTAGATTTTTTTCTAAGTCCCCCGTAAGAGTTTTATTCATGTGCTTAGTAAATTGCTTATTCGTCAGAATTTTGAGACCTGCATGCACTATGGTGCATTTGGTCATGGTGTACCCATTCCAAATGAGTAGTCCCATACATATATTGGTGATATGGGTATCATGGATAATATCTAAACAATCTTTCATCTTTTATCATATTTTGGAGTAAATTATCTTGAAGTTTTCAAGAAATTAAAAATTAACATAATCCACGGGATTTTCATTACTGCAAGTGTCCCGATGTAGAATTTTATTTTATTTATTAATATGATAAATATTTATGTTTTAGATGGTTTAATGAGTATTTAGTTATTTTTTCGTGGATTAGGATGATGAGTTATCTAACTTTTTATCTACTTTTTCCTGATCTATGTATGACATAAGTATCGATCGATTACACTACTTTTAGGAGTAATACAAATTTATGAGATGTTATGAATTTGACGGTTGAGCTGTGAGGCATAAAAATATTTAATGAATAACAATTAACAAAACAATTCAAAAATATTATTATTATTAATAATATGAAAACGAATTTCCCTAGAAGTTGATAATTTGTGAATTACAGGCAATATAAAATTTAGTTAATTTATATAAATTTTTCTTTAATCCTTAAACAAGGTCAAAGAATACATTTTTTTAATAACTAACAATATTCTGCCTATGGTTGATCATGTTAGAAGTGGAAGGAAACCGAAAATTTTCCTAAAGAGTTTGATTTTACCATATTTGTGGACTTTAATTCCAAGTTTCCCACTAATGTTTTATTATGGTTACGTTATTGAAAATTATACACTTTCAGTTTCAATTATTGGAGGGGCAATAATATCCTTCATATGGCCAATTTCTCTAAGTACTATTTGGGACCCTGGTGATGATAAAAATTCTTATATCATTAATATCATCTGGATGATAGTCAGCTATGGATTTTTCATTTTTGCCGTTAAATTCAAATATAACAGAATGCTTGATGAAACAATTAATTTCAGAAAAGGATTAGAAGAAAAATCTGAGAGATTTAATATCTTCAAGAATAGAATAGCTTCAACCTTAGATGATGTCAAAGATCAATTGCATTTTATAAACAAATCAATTGATGCTACACAAACACATGCAGAAGAAATTGAGCTAAGGAAGCAATTCATTAAAATAAATGATTTAAAAGATCAATTGAAATATGATATGATGTATTTGGATAATTTGATGAAAGATTTAATCCAAAACCATTCTTCCAAGTTAATGAAGAATATTGATCCGGATTTTTCAATGCGACTTTTACCAAAGGATTTAGGAAATGAAAAATTAAGAACCAAGAAAATAATAACCTCTTATTCAGAATTGATAAACCAGACATATAACAAGCTTGAGAGCAAGATTAATCTGACTAGATTATTTGATAAATTTTCTAAAATTCTTTCAGATGCAAGACCAGGAGCTGAAATACCAACTGAAAGAATTTCAGAAGTGATGCAGATTTCAAAAATTTATACAGTGGAATTCCTAAAATACATTAATACTGAATATCCATCATTGGGGAAATTTATATTGATTGAAGATGTATTTGTTCTGAGTAGTAAACTATCTGATGGATTTAAAATTGATGTAGGGATGAATTCTAATCCATTTGATAGCAACTTATTGGATGTGATTGATAGCAGAAGTTGTTGCAAATTACATGGCAGACTTGGTGATAGTATATGCAATATATGTGGTAAAATCATACCAAAAGAGATGATTATTGAAAAATAGGCAATAATCACAATATTGGTGTTAACTACAATTTAAAGTCATTTTAGAAAGTTAAAATGAATATTTGGAGTAGTTGATATTAATTTGAACTAAAGAATAGCTTTACTGTCTGCACACATTCTTTGAAATTCTTAGCTGATACGCTCGAAATATCAAATAATATTGATAAACTCAAAAAATACTATTTCTAAATCTGATCGATAAATTGCTAAAATGATATCAAAATATGAAAAAATAATAATTATCTTATCTTCTTGGTAGATGTCTAATTGATAACAATGAGGTGATACCTGTATTATCCTTTCCATCTCTGCAGAATTGCAACATCTCTCCCTCTTTGAAATTATCCTTATAATCTGGATAAGATTCACTTGCAATTGCGATCATCTCTGATGTGATGGATCCAGCCCAGTATAATTTTTGTTAGCCTCTAAGATTTTTTTGGCAACAGGAAATCCTCCTCCATAACCAAGTTCCAGAATCTCTCCCGAATTTACTGGATGGAAAAGCCAACGATCAAATATTTTTGCTAATTTAGGGCATATAGATGAAAATTTAATCTTTTTAGAAAACAATCTAATTAACTTACAATTCTTGATTTCTGGAGATCTTCTATCCAAACTTGGTCAGAAATACAATCTACTCCACTTTCATACCTAATAAATTATTGATAATTCTTGTTGCGAAGCCACCACCAATAACTGATGTGTGATGAATGAGAGCCACATATGGGTGAATTTTCATTCTATTTTCAATGCATCATTTTTTTAATGAGATCTGTTTCACATGGTTTGCTTTTTTCTACAAATTCATAGATTGACTAATCAGTCGGTAAAATTTCACGAATTACTGTAATTCCTACATTGGATTATAAAATTCAATTCATATTTCCATCGCATATGGATTTCGAATATTCTTACGATATGGTTATTGTTGGTTCTGGAGGAGGAGGCTTAACTGCTTCTCTATTTGCAAAAGATTCCGGATTAGATGTTTTGGTAATTGAGAAGAGAGAAGTTTTTGGTGGTTCCACATCCCTTTCAGGAGGAGGTATTTGGGCACCGAATAATTATTTATTGCAAAAGGCTGGGGTTAAAGATTCCTATGAAAATGCATTGTTGTATTTGAATAGTACTGTGGGTGATCGGGTTACTATGGAGAAGAAAGAGGCTTATGTTGAAAATGTGGGTACTATGCTGGCATGGTTAAGAGACAATGCAAAATTGAAGGTTCAACATATTCCAGGTTATTCAGATTATCATCCAGATGAACCAGGTGGAGTTTCTGAAGGACGAGCTGTCGAGTCTCCTCCATTTAATGCGAAAAAACTCAAAGAAGATCTGCAGTATCTTAATAAAATGGAAATCGAAGTACCTATGAATCTCAGTTTTACAATAAAGGAATATGTTAAACTTGGTTTGATAACTTCCACTTGGTCTGGTAAATTTACTGCAGTAAAGGCATTACTTCGAGGAATTTTCGCCACCCTCTTACGAAAGAAACTGGTAACTTTAGGTGGTGCATTAGTCGCTCAGCTTCGTCTGGCTTTAAAAGAAAAGGATATTCCATTATGGTTAGAATGTCCCTTTAAGGAATTAATTGTTGATAATGGAAAAATTATAGGGATTGTAGCAGAAAAAAATGGAAATCAAATCAAAATAGAAGCTAAAAAAGGTGTCTTACTCGCTGCAGGTGGGTTCCCACATAATTTAGAGATGAGAGAGAAATATATGGCACCACCTCAATCAACAGCATGGACTTCGGCATCACTTGGAAATACAGGAGATGCTATTTTAGCTGGAATGGATGTTGGTGCGGCAACTGATCTTATGGATGATGCTTGGTGGGGACCTTCTTCAGTTGATCCTGAAGGAGCAGCCTTTTTCCATGTCGCAGAAAGATCCTTACCTGGCAGTATTATGATAAACTCCGCGGGAAAAAGATATACTAACGAAGCAGCCAGTTATACAGTAGTTGGGCACCATATGTTTGAAAAGCATGTTGATGATAACCCTCATGTTCCTAGTCATTTCATATTTGATCATCGATTT
>DAOUUM010000574.1 GCA_030668165.1 Candidatus Heimdallarchaeota archaeon | reverse complement strand
AGGAATCTTCCGGAGAGCCAATAACTGAATTAATGAATTCTTGGGTTTATCAGCTCGGATATCCAATTATTAATGTTAATAGAATTAGTACTCAGATAAATGTGGCTCAAAGCAGATTTACCTATCTAAAAAATAATGATGATAATTTATGGATGGTACCTCTGACTCTCAAGGTATTTTTTGAGGATAAGGATCCCGAAATTATTAAATTCTTACTTGAGGAAAGAGATGGCATTATCTCAATTCCAGAGAATGTGACTTCTTTCAAATTTAATCTAGATCTTACAGGATTTTACAGGGTTAAATATGATAAAAATTCATTTGATAATTTGGGACCATTAATACAGAATAATGATATCAGTGATCTGGATAAATGGAATGTGGAGTTGGATCAATATGCACTGATCAAAGTTGGAGAGTTTGGAATTGATGAATATCTTGAATTCATCCAGAATTACATCAATGATTCATCTCATCTATCCTTGAACTCTATTGCTGGTCATCTATTTGTCTTGTATAAATTTGCAAAGGGAGTAACCAAGGACAAGATTGCTGAGGTGGGAATTAAATTCCTCGAGAATGTATTGGAGAGAATTGGTTATGAACCAGTCGATGGTGAGGATAGATCACTAGCCTCCATACGTGGTAATCTGATAAACAATGCAGTGAGACTTGGATCAGTAAAACTCCGATCTCATGTTATTGAAAAATTTGATGCATTAAAGGTGGGAACCATGCCCAGTGCAGATCTACTTGGTACTATTTTCTCATTATCCGCTAGTATTACTAATGATTATGATTGGTTTATCAATAGGTATGAATCAGCAGAAAACGAGCAGGAGAAGGTGTTGTTAACCGCTGCACTGAGCTCTTTCTCGGATATTGAGCTGATTGAGAAGGTTAAATTCTATATATTCGAAAATATACCACCAAGAAATCGAGGACAGGCAATTGCTGGCTTGAGAAACAATCCAGTGGCTGTGGAACAGGGAAATCTATGGCAGTATTATATTGCCAATCTTGATAATTTTGAGAAGCTATCACCATTCATGTATCAGGGTGTACTTAACGGCATGTTACCCGAATTAACAAAGGATGAACAGGATATAAAACAGTTCTTCGAGGGTTATGTCAAGAAAAAACCCATGTTGAAGGATGCAGTCGATGTGGCAATAGAAGTTATGGAAATTAATAAACAGATAAAATCAATGCTGAACTAGAGAACTACAAATCTTCTATGATTTGAAAATTAATTGATCTAATTTTAGTTTGAGATCCTGATTTAATGTATTCTTGTAAGAGGATAATAATTCATTCTTTCTCTTATTTGCCCGTTCATTAATTGAATCACCCTTCCATTCATCCCCTCTATCGATAATATCCTCTGGAAATAAAAATTCCCTTCTATAATACTTCCTAGTGGTCTTGTGCGTCAAAAATTGCTTCTTATCAGCATAATCTTTGAGTACCTCCTCT
>DAOUUM010000476.1 GCA_030668165.1 Candidatus Heimdallarchaeota archaeon | reverse complement strand
GTATTCAATTGGTTGGATACATGCTGTTTCATCGAATTGGCAACTGTAGCATACCAATCATCTACCGGGATTTGTTTGATGACTGGTTTGGGTTGTCTAAGATCAGCTCTCCCCCTCACAGGTACTGATTCATAATCATATATCCCATCTGCCTTGGTCTTCAGATCCAGCACAATTACAGGTATCCAGTAGTGCCTGGTTCTTCTCAGTATTCTCTTGAATATTACAAAATCTGCCTTGCCAGAGGTTTGCCCTGGTAGTGGTACTTCTGCAGCCACCAGGTACCCAGAATCATCCTGAGTGTATCTATCACCATTATAAACAATATCTTTGAGCCTGTATGGATGGGGCAGTCCAGACATAATCTGATCGTGTCTGATGGTTCCCATCCTCTTCTGCTCCCTCTCAAACAACTCAACCACCCGGTGCAGGAATTTCATATTCATATGATCATCAATATCCACATCATCATCTGCAATATCCAGATAATCTGGTAGTTTTGTTTTTTCATCAGGCAATTTTAACTGGGTCACCCTGTGTGCTGAGTGGTTGATCTCACGGTCATACTTGGCCATTCTGATAACATCATACAGGTCCCTATCCATCTCCAGCATACTATTATAGTTTTTATCTAATGTTTTTCTTCCCTGACCACCCCCGGCGTATATGTAATCGATGTATTTTTTTAACTTGAACAACAGGATCAGCATGTACCTGTTGGAATTGAATGAATCAACCCGGTAGATGTAGAGATGGTGACATAGAAACCACAGATGTGACCGAGTCATATCTATCAGATCAAGTGACGGAATATTGGGATGGGTGGTGGTGACAAATGCATATTTTTCAGAGATAAATCCCCTATCCCTGCCTATCTGTTCGTTAGCCATGGGTATGGGATAAAATTCCTCAGCAAATGCACGCATTAGTGCACCAGCAGTGTTGAACATAATATTTAACTTGTCCATATCACCTGTGGGATCCTGTCTTCGCTTGAATACTGTATTTCCATATCTACTTGTAGATTCAAAAATCAGTCTCAGGTATGTCTTGCGCAGATTTGATTCGGATCTTCTCAACTGGTCAAAGTCCCTTGTGATCTTCCAGTTGTCTATGGCAGTATTGTACTGCACTCCGATTCTTATAGTAAGATACTTGAGGTCCTTGGTGTTGATCTGTCTGGATAGGCGTTTGATTGCACTAAGTGACCTGAGCATGGCAGTAACCAGCATATCCCCATAATCCGGCACATGATGGCATTAAACTATAAATTATATATTTTTTGTCCTAATCATTTGAATTAAACTAATTATTAATGAAATTAAGAGTACAAACTGTAATATCTCATAATAATTAATAATCTATGTATAATTATAATGTAGCATAAATCATTTTATCTGTCAAGTATTAGAACTTATTAGTAAATATATTGAATCGATCATTGGAAATTCTGTATTAAGTTTTTACCTGGTTTAATAGAGTAACTCTAGCAATTGATATTACTTATTAGTAAAATAATATTTGAATATATTGAAATTAGCCAGACTTATTTGATTTTGTTATATGTATAATAATTGTCATCATACGTAAAAACATAATATGTTAATGTAAGTGGTTAAAGAATCAACTCAAATTAAGATTAAAATGAAAGTGAATATTAGGACATCAACCTTTGTATCTGGTGTCTATTTTGATATTGGACAGACTAGAATCCTAGATCTTATACTAGAATACTAGAATATAAATTATTTAATTAAGAATATTCATTTTTAATTCTGTCTATAGTAACTTAAATACCGAAATCACCTATATTATTCTAGATCATACGTAAAAACATAATGTGATTGATATGACTTATCTCGGTGCTAAAGTAAAGATTAATTCTGAATTAATGAGAAGTAATTCTCTTATCAGACTTAATCAGATACTTTACCGTGATACGAGAGTAATCAGAGACTACATCAATATTTGCAAAGAAAATGAGAATACTTTAGTTGATAAAAATAAGGTGAGTAAAACAGAACTGGATAAAATCACTGCTAGTACTGAGGTTAGAATTCAGGTCAAACACGATTTGAAATCTAGATATCCACGTATATCTCTGAATGAAATAAAAGAGTGCAGAGATGCTGCTGTTGAGATGTATAATTCCTATCTAGCACTCAGAGATGAAGGTGGTAATTTACCCAACATTATGGGATTAATTCCCCGTACGATATGTTACAGGAGATTTAAACTGGATATTGATAATTCAATGGTAACAATCATGGATTCCATGGATACCAATCCAAAGATGATCCGAGAGAATAAATCTAGGATTAATCACGATCAACTGGATATTCCGATTATTTTATCGAAATACAGTCTAGACAAGATGAATGAGGGTACTGTCAAATCAATAAAAATATTTTATCAGAATAATGAATTGTATATGACTCTATCAGTTAAGATAGATGTTGATCAGATCTCTAAAAAACCTGTAAAATATGATATTCACAAACCTGTGGGAGTACTGGTAATTGATCTGGGAATCAATATTGCTGCAAGTACCTCACTTGTCACTGCTAAGGGAATCTCTCATACAAGAATTTTCAAGGTAT
>DAOUUM010000536.1 GCA_030668165.1 Candidatus Heimdallarchaeota archaeon | reverse complement strand
GGAATAGGAGTGGAACCAAAGCAAATTCAAGAGTTAATCCTGGTACAGAACTTCACCTATAATCATGCGGTAATAAAAAAATTATCAAAATTGCGTTTACCCAATACTATACGCGATTTTATGGGTTGGAACACAAGTTAATTTTTCATTCATCACGATTAATTAGATCCTTTCCTTTCTCAGCATATTCCTTGAGTTTTGCCTGTTTTAATTTAGGATCTTTTTGAACAGCCAAATCAGTTTTAAGGCGTTTATTACGGATGTATAATGTGACAACTGCAATTAGGATTGCTGACAGACCTAGAATCCCATAAATCTGTATTTGCGTCAAAGTTTGACTATCAATTTCTATAATGGAACTGTCAATAATATGTACTAATAATTCTTCACTCTCCACAATTGATCCTGTACCGTCCTCAATGGCAATGATTTTAATTTTATTGTATCCCAGTTTGGCATCACCCAAGTCCCATAAAAATGAGTTTGATGTAATTTTGCTCTCAAGCTCTATCCAATTAGAGGTTTCTGGGTAGTTAACCATAACGTTGAAGGAAAATGGATTAAGATTGTATCCCAACTCTTTTTCCCACTCAATAGTCAATCCTGATTGATAAGCGAGATCTAGAATGAAATTATTGGTTGGAGTTTTGATAATAGGGCTTGGATTAAATTTAATATTATTTGGGTTCAGAAGAGCAGTAGGATAAGGATCCTTTCTATCATATGTAGAATCTAAAGCGTATGGGAAATCAATAATATAATCATTATCAGTATCCACTACGGGGTGATCACTATAATAATTAAATCTGACATCTAAACCATGTCTGGAGGATTCATAGATTTGAGATTGACCATTGGGATTATTATCAATGAAATTATTGTGGAACAAGAGGAAATCTGAAAAATATACTTCACCGAAATATTCCGTTGAAGAATCTCGGATGTGGAATGCATATGATTGGCTTCCAAAGAGGGTATTGTCATGAAGGTGCATCAAACCTTCAATCACTGATCCACTACCAATTTCATTGGATTTTGTATGAACTGTTATTCCATATATATTGCCTGCAAATAAATTATCTGACAAATCTAGATTTTGAGTAATATCAAAATTATTGATATAGCTGAGTGCCAAACCCTGGGTATTATTAATAAAATAATTTCCTTGTAATTTTATCAGTGATAGATATTGTGTTGCACTCTCAAAATCTAAATTTCCATAAAAATAGCCAGATCCCTTAATATATGAGAAAGAATTATCTAGGACCGATTTCACCCGAACATTGAATCCATGAAAAATACCTGCTGAATCGCCCTCTGAATGGATTGAGATGATGGTATTATATTGCATTTTGCTTATATCCACAAAAGATCCATGATAGTTATCTCCATGGATGTGCTCAAAATAGATTCCAGCCGAGAATTGACTTGATTCAATCATGCCTATTTCATTGTATTCAATGGTATTTACCTTGGCGATTCCTTCCCAGTATGCATAAATCGATATCGCGTGGGAAATAAGACCATCAACATTGTTAATTGTATTACTCCCAATTAGATCAATTAAGGATGTCTGGGTTGAATTGAATTTCATTCCAAATGCCATATTATCAGAGTAGATGTGATCCAGCTTATTTCCAGACATGGAGCTGATATTGAACCATCCAGATAAAATAATACCCGCAGCGATTTCAACAGAACTCAAGTATGAGATAGAATTGTTGTCAATTGAGATGTTATCATTACCTGTAAAATTGGCAGATATCCCAATTGCCATGTCTGATATTGAATTATTTGATATATGGATATTTGATACATTGTAAAGGGAGATAGCAGTCTGATTAACTGATGATCCATGAAATATATTGTCTATTACATCAATATGCCTGCTAGTGTTGGAGATAATTAGAAGACTAGGCTCACTACTGGTGAAATTGTATCCTGTGAAGACATAGGGATTGGATATTGTACCATTACCAGGTAAGCTCAAACCATCTAAATCATTATCTGATTCAATAACAAATGGACTATGCTCGGTATAGCTATGAATTACAATATCATCGGATATAGGTGAGCCAACAGCCTCTGATGTAATGATGATGGGTTGAAATACTAGCATCATAATAATTGCTATTACAACTACCGCGTCTCTCATTTGAAAGAGGTTTTTTACCAATTATTTAAATTATTTTG
>DAOUUM010000067.1 GCA_030668165.1 Candidatus Heimdallarchaeota archaeon | reverse complement strand
CCTCTGCAACATCCAGATACTTGGCAAGAGTGCGGCTTCCATGGGCTGTGTTGATGATAAATGAGAGTCGGGGATTATTCAGAATCTCTGCACGTCTGAGCAGATCTGATGCATCACTGAAATATCGGTCCCTGGACAGCAACCATGTCAACCTCAGCTCTATACAACTGGTCTCAAACTTTTCCTCCTCAGTTGCGAGTTCAGAGTCAAGAATCTTGTTGATCTGATCATAGGTCTTCGAGATGAAGCCCTCACAGTCTATAAAGTACAGGCGATCAATTTCAACTGAAATATCCATCTGTAAACAAGGTAGATCTCTTGATATTAAATATTTGTAGGTAAAATTGGATTATTTTACTCTATTTTAGAAAATCTTGGTTAATGATGAAATTTCAAGGTGCATGATGAATAATCCAGCCACTCGCAGTGTGAATTTGCATGATATTCATGCTTATAGAATTGATATCTGTTGGGTTTTACCTCAAGAACGAAATGCTTCTTTAATAATCATATTCTTATAAGCCCAATATTTGCCAAGAGATATGATGCTGCCACCCTTGTTCAGATTCCTCGCAGAATTGACCACATGGATAGTTCTACTCATAACCGGATACTGGTATTTTACCATTGTGAGTATGCTTACCTTTGCCCTGGTAAATTTCAATGGGGATAAAAAACCAAAGGATACCGAGATGCCTGGAATATATGTCAGGGGATGGATACGGATAGCAGTTGAGCTGGGATTTGGTCTCGTTGGATGTGGATTTTCAATTTATTATTTTGAGACTATTATCAGTATACCTCTGTGTACAATCATCCTTGCTTCATTTGTCCTTGACAGGGAGAGATGGCTGTGGATGCTGGGTAAGAGGGTAAATCCTCCAGCCTATGTGATCTATGTGCACAAATGATCAGATAGATTTAGATCAATTCTGTATGGTTGTGTTAAGAATCAATATTATATGCCTTTCCATAAAAGAATTATCAAAATTTACACATCTCAGTAGTAAAGACTAGACATATTTGTAATGTATTACTTACCTTCGAGATGTGAGATAAAAAATAATGCTTAAACTAATCACCTTCTTTTCACCCATTGCTCCAGATAGTCTCAAAGACGAAGTAAGCAGAAGTATAACAAATGATTCATGGCAAATTATAGCGCAGGACAGCTTTGATAAAGATTCTAGTAAAAATGACTTTTTGCTGTATCTCATAGGAACCGGAGGCACTGAAAATTTGGTCAGGGATTTTGTCTCCAGACACAAGCCATCTTCCCCAATCATTCTTCTGAGTTATGATCTCAATAACTCACTACCAGCTGCGATGGAAACCCGGACCTATCTGAGTTCTCTTGGTTATGAGGTGAGTATTATACATGCATCCTATGAAGAATTAGTAGAGAAAATCAGGTACATTGAACAGCTACTGAACATCAAAGAGAAGATGAATGAAACGACTCTAGGGCTAATAGGAGAACCATCAGACTGGTTGATAGCCTCTGATATTGATAGAGCCAAGGTACAGGAATTCTGGGGGATTGATATCAAGGATATCCCGATTACCGAGTCAACCACGGAATTAGATGGCAATATCAATAAAAGTTTTTTTGAAAACGCCACCAAATCATATGTGACAGAACTTGAAGTCACTAAAGCATCCTCAGTTGCGGCCAGACTAAAAACCATAGTTGATCATCATGAACTCCAGGCACTATCAATAAAATGCTTTGATCTCCTGTCTCTAACAGATAATATCACCGCATGTTGTGGACTTTCCCATCTAAATGACATAGGCATCACTGCAGGTTGTGAGGGGGACCTGCCTGCCACGGTTACAATGGCTTTTCTTAACCACCTAACAGGTAAGGCACCATTTATGTCAAATGTTATTCATGTTGATCAGGATAGTAACCATGTTAAAATAGCCCATTGTACTGTTCCTACCTCAATTGTGGAGGAATACGATCTGATCTCTCATTTTGAAACCAATAAATCGGTGGGGATACGTGGACGTTTCAAAACCGGAGTTCCGGTAACCATCTTCAAGCTATTTGGCCCCTCATTGACAGATTACTGGGTTAGCACAGGGACAATCCTCCGGAATATCGAAAATGAATCTGCCTGTCGTACACAACTTGAAATCAAACTTGACAAACCAGTGGATTATTTTCTGAAGGATTCTCTGGCCAACCATCACATTATGGCACTTGGAGATTATGAAAAGGAAATTAAGATGTTCTTTGATATTTTTGCCAACTAGGGAAAATCAAAATGGTAGAATACTTATATCGATCAATCTACTCATTGTCTAGTGCTTTTAAAGCATCTGAGTTATATCCCTTAATGATTAACCAAAAGGCGAGGATCAATTCATTAGATGCCAGTGGAATTTCTGATATGATAGCAATAATTGATTCTGAACCATATAAGCCTAATGTAAGTGATATCACATTGACAAAATTCACGGCAACTCCAATCATTCCCCATGCCGCTAACCATTTCGGGATGAGCTTCGTTTGATAAAAGAGAAAATAGTACATAAATGCCCCAATAGCAAATAAAGCAACAGATAGTTGTATACCCTGCAATTCATGTAGCACAGCTGCAATTGTCTGGTAGGAAGGATCATCCGAGGGAGAACCTGCATCCACATACATCTGACTCAATCTTACCAGTGTAATCATGCTTATTACATATATGATGTGTGCCATGCTCTCAAGTGTTCTGAAGACAATTGAGGTTAGAGCCATCGCTTCATTACGTTTTCTCAATATAGGATACATAGGAACGGCAATCAGAGCACAAGAAATCGCCATAAATAATATACCCAAAGCCCCGAGAATAACCTCGGTATCATTTTCTGCAATGGCATTTAGATCCACTGTGCTCTCGAGAGCAGGTTTTAGAAGTGTTAATCCGAAAATACCACCCACAAATGCGGTTAGAAAGAATATTCCAGATAATCTAGCAAGGATTTTGTAATTCATGCATTTTTAGAACTGCTTAATACTTTAAATATATTTGGTATTAGCCCATAGTAGTAATCTAATATGTTTTTTATACTAATTCGATAAATCAAAATGGTAGAGTACCTAGTACATACCAGATATTTATTGTGCAAATACTTAATCAGATAGATCAATATGTCCTATCATCCTGGGGAGAACTGGTAGATCGATGATCTGTTTGGCATTGATTGTGAAGACTGGTATAAAGGGATGATTTCCCACAACCCGATTCTCCATTGATACAATACCAGATGGTTGTGGAAGATTGTATGCAGGAAAACCCTTCTGCAAGGCTTTTGATTGATACCAGCAATTAAATGATTAGTATATTTTAACCTGGTAATTGTCAGCAAAAGGGAAACAAGAAATACTAATTGGATTAAATATGTAAAAAATTCCATATTATATGGCTGAAATTACAAAGTGCGCCTTTCACTTAGTAAAATTCCAATTTATTAAAGAATTAAACTGAAGTCTTAAAATAATGCAAGATCATATTTTCAGAATATAATATTTGGTGTTGATATACAAATTAAATGAATTGGTAAAGGTAAAAAATAATTAAATGACAAAAAATGTAACACAAAGACTTGTGATCAGAAACTAAATGTACAATAGCTGAACATTCTCCACAATACAATCAATTCTCCCAATTATCAAAAATTCGCAATATTGAGGCATGATTAATCAATTTCAATGTAGAAATTCTCTACTATTTTATAACGATAGTATTATTTTTTTCTCGGTATCACCATATACTTCATAGCTTTGACGAAATAATCTTCATGCCACAAATTGCCAAACCGTTTCACAAGCTAGGCAAAATATCGGAATCAAAGAATTACCCAAGTACGACCTAAGTAAAATGCGTATAAAATAATAAAAGTACAGCGATTGTAGTTGATAATTTGGCGAGATGTCCGAAACCTTTAATAAGGAGATCGGTACACTGTGATATGTCTGATAGGTTGAAGACGCATCAGAACTGGTAACTAAGCATTAATTGTTTGGGATCTGGTTCAAACTAAATATCAATCATTAAATGGTTGGAATTTTGTTCAAAATGCGAGTACAACCCCTATGACGGTGAAAAAATCATGGTAGAATATCTTGTTCAATCGAAAGTTCGCGCATACATTAAGAAAAAAGGCCTAAACACAGGTGGAAATGCCCTAGAGGCATTAGACAAAGCACTCAAGAAGCTCATCGACGACGCATCCGCACGTGCAAAAGCAAATGACAGAAAGACCCTAATGGCTCGTGACTGTTAATTTTTGTAAAGTCTAAACAAGCAAAGCAATAAAATTCCTAGAAAATTTCAATTTTTAAAAATCTTAGTTCATACTAAATTCAAATTTTAGAATTAGTCATTCAATAGAAATCTCGACTTTTAAACTCTATTTTAGGATTTCTAAAAGTTCTTTTCTCCTTATTCCAACTTGGTTCCTCTAATCCATCTGATGTCAAATTTATTCTACACTTCATTGGAAAATCAAGTACAAATTCAGGTACCTCAATTAATTGATTATTTCTAAAATCCAGTTTTTTAATATATTTCAGCTCTGTTAACCACTTGGGGAAGTTTGAAATGGGGTTATCTGACAAATTGATTTCTCTAATACCGGGTGATTTCATAGGTATATCTGGAATTTGGTAAATATAGTTTCGACTTAGATCAATCTTCTCAAGATTAGTTAACTCACATAGAGAAGATGGAATTTCTCTTAATCCAATATTTGAAATATGCACAGATTTGAGGTCAACATGTTGATCGAAGTTAATATTAAAATCTAGGAATTCCATGGAACTAGAGGCTGAGTGTGGAGAAAATATAAATTCTGCATAGGTCATTCGGCTAAATACAATGGATAGATGCTCCAGTTTGATTAGTTTCTGTATCACATCAAAATTTTTAATTCTTGTTTGGGCTATGTTCAATGATTTAAGATTGGTGAGCTCAGAGCACCAATTCAAATTATCAATTTTTGTATCAGCAATAGTAACAGATTCAAGATTATAGAGCTTTTCTATACCTGATAAATCAGAAATATCTGAGCTCCAAATATTTAAGGATTCTAAGAATATTAGATTTTCCAATCCAATAATTCTCTCTAGATGCGTACTGCTCAAGTCAAGATGTTTCAGTTGAATTAACTTGGACACATCCAATGATGCTGTTTTGAGGATGGGTGCAAGGGCTAGTTTTTCTAAGGTGTAAATATTACAGATCTCATCTAATAATGGTCCTATATTTGTAAACGATATCCTCAAAGACAGTGAGGTGAGATTGTCTAGTGTGGACAAAAAGGAGAAGGTACTAGGTGGATACTTATTTTGAGTAAAATTACCAAACCTGATATCGATACTCTCAAGCCATTTCATTTCACCCATAGCTTCTGCAATATTCTCACTAAAGTACTCATAAAATGCAATCCTTCTCAATTTTGTAAACTTTTTAAGATATGATAGGTCAAATTCAAAAGAATTATCATAATGAATTGATCTAAAAATTACCTCAATATCCGAAAATTCGATATCTGGATTATCACACACTGTTTTAAAATCTTCTATAGGAATTATAATTCTCTCTATAATGGGAATTTTACCTATTGTTTTAGGAATTCTTGGTATGCGCTCCTCCAGCAGATTCAGTTCCTTTGAATTAAAAATATATGGGATATCATCCCTCCTAAAGTCTGTAATTTCTTTTGCTTGAAATTCTTCATAAATCTCATCACATATTTTTTCAAGTTCATCATTATCCATAAATATATTCCTCCTAAATGTTTCCTGGATTGACCCTCGTCCATTTATCTATTCTTGCTAGTTCTGTTTCAAAATATCTTGCAACAGAGATATCCAATCTAAGAATAGATTTATTCTTTCTCTTATTAATTATTTCATCGATCTCAACCGGTGTGGTTTTTATTGGCAAACCATCCAGATAAATATAATATGCATTTGTATTTATCAAATAATTTACTGGTAATTTCCTGATTGAATTATTTGAGATATCAAGATATTTTAGATTTTTCAAATCTGCAAGATAATCTGGAACACTTTGAATATTATTATCCATGAGTACAAGTGTCTCAAGTTTAGATAATTCTGTTATCTTTTCCGGGATCACAGATATTTTATTACCTGACATGTACAGGGTTTTAAGGTTCTCAAAGTCATATAATTCCGATGGAATATTGATGAATTGATTGTAACTCAAATCCAAGTACTCCAATCTTTCTGTGTAATCCAACAGGACTTCAGGGAATTTATCTAAATCTGCACTTGGCATGCCAATATTTAAGATATCAAAATTTCTGGCAAAAATCCCAGGTATCCCGTGTAATGGAGCTTGCTTGTAATGGTAACCTGTAGCCTCTTGTAATCTCCTTGCTTCTTTATAAAAGACCTGATTCCCCGTACTACCATACGCCCTATAAGGATCATGATATCGGTTTGACCACCTTGATGGATCTCCAAGATTGGTGTTCTGGTGTACGTGTTCAATTATGTCATCACTGATCTCCTTGATAGAATTTAAATACTCCAAACTCTCCTGTCTGCTGAATATTCCCTCTGATAATCCATTTTCAGAACGGTATCCAATATTCTTATTGATAATATAATCTTCGCAACTTTCAGCATAGAGCACTATCTGTTGAATGGAGTGCTGATCATAATTAGGGCTCAAATTATCTAATATCAAATATTTAACCGGCTTCAAATATTCAATAAAATCAAATTTGTTGATATTTGATATTTTAAGATATTCAAGATTATACTGATTGATACTCCTAGCTACATGTTCATCCAAATTAGATCCTTCAATCTCAAGAATTTTGATGTTCTGAATTGTGAATAATTTGTTAGGTATGATCTTTCCTGAAATCTTTATACCAATAATTTCTTCTTTATCAATTAAGAATTTAATATTAGGCAGATGGTCCAGTAATTTCATCTCTAGATAAAGCTCATCGTATAAATCAGGCATCACTCCTTTCAAATATTCCAAATTTCCAGATTTATATCCACTCAATTTAATTTTCATAATTATATAACCTCCAATTGTATCTTATCTATTTTGCATACGGTGATTGCATCATAATGAGGACAGCTTCTGCACACCCTGGATTGTTCACAATTACAGGATTTAGATGAATTGATCAGTTTATCTCTCCAAGCAACTATTCTGGGATGATACCAAATCTCACTCACAAAATCATTTACTCCATCAGATGAGATCCCAGTCTTCCACTCACCCTCACCTTCCATGAATGAACAAGGAAAGAATTCACCGTCAGCATTGCAGTAATAGGAGAAGAGACCTGATTCACATGGTTCCACATAGATTAGTTTCTGCTGGTATTCAGCAGTATTCTCAATAGTTTTGAGATATATGGGGGTGGTACAACTATCAAAACCATAGGATACCTGTTTACTCTCAGCATATTTGAGCATTTTGTTGAAATTATTAAGATCCATAATAGGTGTAAAATTTGATATACCACGTCCATGTGGTTTGTACTGAAGAAAAATAAGTCCATATAATCCCTTTAATCGCTCATCAGTGGAGATATCATCAATAAGTTCATGTGCATTGTTAATAGTCTCCTCTGCTAGCATGAAATGGATATTTACCTGGGTAACTCCAGCTTTCACAAAATGATTAACCGCATCATGACAGGTATTCTTGTCATAATATGACACTGCAACTGCCCCACATAATTCAGCTGTCTTCTCAGCCACATGTTCATCCACCATTTTACCATTACATGTGTAATTGGGAATTACTCCATTTTCTTTGGAGTACTCCATGATCCTCCAAAAATCCGGGTTCGAATCCAGATCTGTGATTCCAAATGCTATCTGATTCACGGTTGGAGGTAGAGTATCAAATAATTGTTTGAATCTATCAAATCCCATATACTTGTTTGGTAGACTGGATTCATTGCTCTTGTAACAAAACGGACAGTTGCCACTACATTGACCACTGGAAATCTCGATATCAAGTAATTCAGGTCCAAAATAACACAGATCCGGATCATCATCATATGTCTTTCCCCATCTCAGGAATTCACCATTAATGCGATTAAATGTGGCGTTGTAATGCTCAGATTTGATGTATTTTACCACACCATCATCCTTGTAAATATATCTCATTCAGACCCTCTTAGCAACGAACTTCAAATCCACCATGGCCTCTGATCTGAACCACTCCCTGATAAGACAAATAATGAGCTGGCTCATCTGTCTCATTTGACGAGATTACATGAAGTGCAACAAAATCAAGTTTTTCCAATCGTTTGAATTCCTTGATATGTCTCATCGACCTATCAATCGATTCTGCAGTATATTCTTCCATAATGGAATTAGAATATGCATCAGGGTCTTTTTCCTTGTAAAATCTTTCAGGTAATTCGAATTGGTCCACAAGAAACTCACCAAATTCCTCAAGAGTCTCCATTACATACCCAAATTCTCTTAATTTGTGAGGTTCAAATACCATTTCATCAAGTGAGTCTTTAGGGACATAAGTCAAATAACTGTAGGTGCTACTATTGCTAACAAATCCAATTCGATATTTCATAAGGCATTATGGTATACATTGTATATAAACTAATTAGGTGACTATTTTATAAATGAACAATATCACAAAAATACATCCCATTCTCTTAGCGGATTAACAATCCAAAGTTCGCGCATACATCAAGAAAAAAGGCCTAAACACAGGTGGAAATGCCCTAGAGGCATTAGACAAAGCACTCAAGAAGCTCATCGATGACGCATCTGCTCGTGCCAAAGCAAATGACAGAAAGACCCTAATGGCTCGTGACTGTTAATTTTTGTAAAGTCTAAAAGCAAAGCAATCAATAAACTTTCCTAGAAAATTTCAATTTTTAAAAAACTTAGTTCATACTAAATTCAAATATTAGAATTGGTCATTATTATATTTTAGAGTCATCAAGTTAAATGATTCATATTTCTTCTGGAGGTCCCGAGAAGCACCAGACAAAGCCCTTAAAAAATTAATCGACAACGCTTCTGCTCGTGCCAAAGCAAATGACAGAAAGACCCTAATGGCTCGTGACTGTTAATTTTTGTAAAGTCTAAACAAGCAAAGCAATAAACTTTCCTAGAAAATTTCAATTTTTAAAAAACTTAGTTCATACTAAATTCAAATATTAGAATTGGTCATTATTATATTTTAGAGTAATCTAGTTAAATGATTCATATTTCTTCTTGGGAATGTATGCATTGTGATCCTTCAAAATAAAAGTAACATCAAATATTGTATTTCCCTCTGAGCATAAAACTCAAAGATTATGAGTCATGAGGGTTAATGGGTGGTGATAAGTGGTTTTTATGGAAGAGATTTCTAAATAATCTTTATAATCTTAGAAATGACTAGAATTAGTTACGAGAGATGTTAGGTTTCTTGACTAATAATCAAATTTCATAGTTTTTATCAATTTTGTATCTCTGATGTATCCATCAGTTGTTAGTAGTATTGCTTTCTTTTGTAGACCTAGGGAAATCACCAGACTATCAATATATGATAGTTTATGGTATTTAACCTTTAACTCGCCTATTTTGAATACATTCTCCCTCGAGATTGTAATCTCCTCCAGTGCTGAATTCATTAATGTGATAATCTGAACCTGTGCAGCTTTTTTCCCATATTTCTCAATTGCCTTGTAATAATATTCTGCAAGGATGCTGGTAGGAATAAAAGCAATTGCCTTTCCCTGCTCAATCTCCTGCATTACTTTTTTGACCTCAATATGGGCCGCAAAATAAAGAGCTAAGGCTCCAGTATCCCAGATATATTTCTTCATTGATCTCTTTCCCTATTATGCTCGTCAGCGATCTCCTTGATTATTTCGACTGCCTTATCATAATTGTTAGGGTTGGATAGGTCCTCCAGCCTTTTTACTGGAACAATTATTACTTCATCATCCGTGACAATAAACGATACCGAATCTCCAATATTTACTCCCAATTTATTTCTAATTGATACTGGAAAGTTGATTGTTCCGTTTTTTGCTATCTTAGAACTTATCATTACTT
>DAOUUM010000535.1 GCA_030668165.1 Candidatus Heimdallarchaeota archaeon | reverse complement strand
TGCTGATTTTACAATATCAATTTCTTCTGTCACATAGGATATACAGGTAAATGTTATACTAATAATATGAAATTCAAGTTCAGACATAATTCACAACCAATATGGTTAATGGCTACTTAATCTATTTATTTCTATTTCCGTGGGCTCTATTGGATGGGCGAGCTTTCTCAGCACCTTTACCCTTTCTATGTAATCCACGACCTTTTTTGCCAGCAGAAGTTAATCCACGGAAAGCACGTCTCCTGTGGTTCTTAGATCTGATCCAAGAAATTCTGTGATCATTGTTTATATTGGCATGAACAGGATCAACCATTATAACTTCAAACCATTTACTTCGTCCATCTTGTCCAACCCAATAAGAACCAAGTACCTCAAGATTCATATACTTCCTTGAAATTCTAGTTTCTGCAATAGCTCTTAGATTCCTTCCAGGAGTGATATCTGATGTAGCGAGACGTTTACCAGTTCTACCTCGAACTGGTCTAGACATTCTCCTTCCTCCTCTTCTAATCTTAATTCTTGAAATTATATAACCAGATTTTGCTCTGTAACCTAGAGCTCGTGCTCGGTCAATTCTTGTGGGCCTATCAATTCGAATGATGCTTGGTTCTCTTCTCCATTGCATTAATCGGGGTCTTTGAATAGCCTTAAATTCATCAGTGTGGCGTTTGCGCCAGAATAATCGTACGTTCTTATAAAGATTCATTATAATCACTGTTGGTCTCTCTTTTCGATCATCGACCTACAAATTACTTTTCAAACTAGGTAATAAAAGTTAGTTGATTGATAACAAGAAATAGTTTTCAAGTCATGTCACACTTAATAATTGCAATGTTCAATTATTATTTATAACTAATCCAACTGGATTGACTAATAATTTATAATCATATATTCATTAAGTAATACAATGGATTATTACCGTCATTTATACAGATACGTGGTGAGTAATATCCCTGATTCACTTACTGAGAGGAGTGGAGCTTTTTTTTTCACCACATATCTCAGATGGAATAATTACCTCTCCAAGTTCAGATTAACAGGTGAAATTAAACAATATAATTTTCCTATAAAAATTGCAAATATGAAATTCAAGAATCCATTTGGATTTTCCTCTGGATGGGCCGATAATCCGCAAAAAATGGAAATGATTCATGAATTTGGAGCAGGTTTAGTCGCCTCAAAAACGATAACATACCGGGCCAGAGAAGGCAATCCATATCCCCGGCTGATCAGGGGAAAGGATCAATTGATCAACTCAATGGGTCTACCCAACAAGGGAGTGGAATGGTGGGCAGAACAACTATCCCCACAGTGGGAAAACCCAAGAATCTTATCCATAAGAGGAGAAAACCAAAATGATTGGGAAAGATTAATTGAGTTACTTGATAAGAAAGCAGATATCCTAGAATTGAACTTTTCATGTCCGAATGTACACGATGGAGTGATGGATCTGGAGGCCAGTTATGATGCTGTAAAAGATATTGCAAGTATTGCAGATTCAAAAATTTGGTTAAAATTATCACCTGAGTATTCTCCATCTCAAAATTTGGATTTTATCGATCGAGTACGTTCAGATATCGATGGGATTTCATGTATCAATACAATTCCAATCAAACATCAAAAACTGGGAAATCCAAACAAGCAGGGTGGACTCTCGGGAGATCCTCTGTACAAGGAACTTGAATCACAACTCAATCTCTTCAGAAAATCCTATCCCACAACAGAGGATCTCCCAATTTTTGCCATGGGAGGGATAATCAGTCCTGAGAGAGCATGGGATATTCTCACTGATTACAAGGCAGTTCCCTTCATTCTCAGTGCCTTTCTCATGTATGGACCAAGTATCTACACAAAATTCCATAAACATTTTCACGATCAGAAATATCTGTTATATGAAAGAGCAATACAATCATATTTGAATTAAAATGATTGAAATTTGAACATATTAATTGAATTGTAAAACTAATTGCTATACTTTTTCGCTTATATTGAATTTTTTATAGTCGAAAAATAGTATTTACTTATGACCTGAATTTTGACAAATTCTTACGTGTTCGTTCCACAGCAGCCAGACGTCACCGTCACTCAGTCTAGGGTTGTTTGCCATGTTGTCCTGATTTAATCAGAACGGTTCGTCTCTCCTGCTTCTCCAGTTTCCTAACTTTCAACGAAGACAGGTAATCCACGCTTCACCGG
>DAOUUM010000285.1 GCA_030668165.1 Candidatus Heimdallarchaeota archaeon | reverse complement strand
GAAGATACTAAGAAATCAAGACATCAACAAAGTTCATTAGATGACTTTTTTTAGACTGATTGATTATGACTACCTTTACTATTGCCTCTTCATCTCTGGTGAAACTCAAAGGGATCCCATGCAAAGAGTTTATCGGGTTATTAGTAAAGGAGATTGGGAGCTGGCCAAATGGAGTTGACATTGCTGTATTTCCTGAATATTGTTGGGGAAATTGCGATGAAGATTTTGTTATTTCTGAAATAAAAAGCTTACAGAAACATAAATTCTTCAAATTTCCAGTAATATTTGGCACCATTGCAAGGGAGAATGTTGATGGTACGATAACAAATTCAGCAATTATTGTATTGAATAATGATAACATCAAGTATATAGATAAGATTAGCGTATTGAAGCCAGAGCAAAATAGTCGCGGAGTAAGAACTGGTACTAACACTGGGATCATAAAAACCAAAAAAATCAATTTTTCAGTTGTTATTTGTGCAGATTTGTGGAATTTTGAAATGGTTAAATCAATTACAATAGATCAAAATGCTGATTTGCTAATAGTACCCTCATTTACAGCTGTTCAGAAAGGTTATGGAGAATATGCACGAGAGCAGTGGTATTCACTCGCAATTACAAGGAGTCGAGAACTAGTGATTCCTATTGTGATTGCAGATCACAAAGAAAACACATCCGAATACGACGTTGGTGATGTATCTTTGATTGTGGATCCATCAATCAAAACTGACACAATTCAGAACAACAAGGATTTTTTACACTTATCCTCTGCTAATACTTTGATTAGAACTATCAATCTTGATGATATTAATGAATATAGAAAATATAGGGAAAATATAGGTATCTACAGATACAACAAATTCAATTCTATTTAATTACTTTTAGCTTTCTTAAGAACCATATAACTGGATCATAATACCTGTCAACAACCCTTTCCTTGAGAGCAATCATTGCCTCGTCAGTTATTGGGATATTTTCAGGACAGACTTCAGTGCAACATTTTGTAATATTACAATATCCTAGCCCCAAGTCACCCCTAATTTCAGGTATTCTATCTGCGATATCCAATGGGTGCATTTCAAGTGATGCCAATCTTACAAAATATCTTGGTCCTGCAAAATCATCCTGTTTTTGATGATCTCTTAATACATGACACACATCTTGACATAGGAAACACTCAATACATTTTCTGAACTCCTGCACACGTTCAACCTCTAACTGTTGTACGACGAAATCTTCATCTTTTGCAGGTTTAAATGGTTTTATCCTTTTGTTAACCTCGTAATTCCAACTAACATCTGTGACAAGATCCTTGATCAAGGGGAATGTTTTCATTGGTTTGATTATAACCGTTGCATCCCTGTCCAAATCCTTAATCCTGGTCATACACATGAGTTTTGGAACACCATTAATTTCAACACCACAAGATCCACATTTTCCTGCTTTACAATTCCACCTAACCCCTAAATCTGGGACTTGAGTGGCCTGTAATACGAAAATGGCATCAAGAACAACCATGTTTTCATCTACTCTTGCCGTGTACTTCTCCATCTTGGTTTCAGTATCTGGGCTACCTCGTTGAATTGAGAAATTTAAATCGAATACGTCTTCACTCATTTTTAAACCTCCTAAATTATCCTATCGAATGCCTCGGTAATAATCCCTCTGGAATATAATCTGATGTAAACATCAGAAAGAAGGATGGTAAGCATACTTAACCAGAAATAGTTTCCATGTTTCTCATTCAATTTCTTGACTATTGACCAACTCTTATACCTGGCAATTCCTGCAGTTTTACAAGAATAACAATCCAATCCTCCTCCAATCAGATGTTTGCAGGAATGACAGGATAGAACATAGAGCGACAGGAAAGTAGCATCCAGACCAAGGAGTAGACCTCCTATTCCAATTCCAAATTCAGTGTTTCCAACAGGTCCGAATGTAAATGTTCCGAAGAACTCAATTAGGTGAATTGCAGCAAGAATAAATGCGAGGTAGAAGAAATATCTATGAAAATTATTCATAATTAACGGAAATTTGGTCTCTCCTTTGAATTTATCATGGATAATTCGCATTTCTCCAACAGCACAAGCTGGTGGATCTGCAAAGAACGCTCTGTAGTAGACTTTTCTTGCATAGTAACAGGTTGCCCTGAAACCTAATGGTGCCCAGATCAGCATCAATCCTGGAGACCACCCTTCTGGCCACCAACCAAGTTCTATTTCTGGGGAGAAATACGGGCTAACATAATGGGTATCCGTGATACTAACATTATCAACATCTAATAGTACTGCCCATATCGAATATATGATGAATACGATTAGTGCAGAAAATTGAAGCACAGGACGTAACCACCAGTTATCAGACCTAGAATTTTCAAACTTCTGATCTTTTATTGTTTGTAAAGAAATCATATCTGACATATTTTGTCCAATCGAGTTTGATACTATTACATATTAAAAGTCACGGAAGAACTTTATTCAAAAGTAAAATAAGATAAAATCCATTTCAATATAGGGTTTGGGAAAAAAATGAATAAGAATTCCCCAATTTCTTCACTTTTGACCCTTTTCTGTCTCAAGATCCTCTAATTCACTCGAAAACATTAATACGATATTATCGGCAATATTTTTGCCTATGCCATGAATTTTTCGTAAATCATCTGATTTAGCATTTGCTATATTTTTAACATTTTTGAACTCTAGCAACAATCTCTCTGCAAGCACCAGATTGATATTTGGTATTGAAGAAAGCAATTGTAGTTGATTCTCTAATAATGTTGAAGCACTGTCCTTCTGCAGTATTCTAGGAGATCGTTTCCGATCAATCTGTTCCCTTCTTGCAATAGTCAGAAGAAACTGAACAGTTTCCTTTGCATTTGATGTTTGGATAATGGGGATATCAAAATCAATTAAAATTGAAGATAATGCTCCTTTGAATGCCTCTGGAGAAAGGTTACACATCTCCTCTTCTCCATTCTCGATTAGTAACATTGGTTTGAGAAAAGTTGATTTTAATTGGGATAACTGGTTGAACAGGTGACCATCTATTATTGATTGACAGAAATCAGATAGAGTTTTTCTCTCCACAGCCACCCTATCTGACAAGATAAAATCTCCTATGGGGAGTGCAACCTGTTTTAGATCAATATCTTTTTTCAACAATTCACGTAATAATCCTGCCCCTCTTTCCCTATGATCAATATAAACCAGAACTTTATCATTTTTTACGTTGAAAATGGGTTGTTCATATTCGGGTTGGATTAGTAATGCTTGAGTATCCTCCTTCATTGTAGGTTGGTCCTCATTGAAAAAGGTATCAATTTTTGTTTGTTTTTCCTCAATCAATTTTTGTTGATTGGTCTCCATCTCCTTCATCACCTTCTTCACTACGGATTTGATTTTTTTATTCTTAGATTGAGCGATATAATAGTATCTCTCATCCCTGGTTCCACTAGTTATCAGATAGATTATCTTTCCCCTTCTAGCTCGGCCTGTTCTTCCACTTCTCTGAATAAATCTTGTTGAAGATGGTGGAAAATCATAAAATATCACCAGATCACACTGAGCCACATCTAATCCCTCCTCTCCGACACTAGTGCTTACTAAAGTGTTGTACCTACCCTCTCTAAAGCCATCCATCACGTTTTTTTGCTGCTTTTGGGAAAGACCTTTCCCATAATTAGATGATGACTGACCAACAAAGCGATGAACGCGAATACCGCTTATACCCGAAAGTTGAGAGACTAGATATTCGGTAGTGGCTTTATAATTGGCAAAAATAAGAATTCTACTATCCTCATTCTTGCCTTCCCTCTCCACAATTTCAAGCAATTTTTCCAGTTTGGGATGTCTAATTTTATTGGAGATACATTTGTCAACCAATTGGATTACATCTTGTATTTCTATCTGATTCAAGAAATTTCCCAATGATTTCTTTTTGGACTTTTTAAATTCCGCAATTTTATTATCAAAAAATGATTTTAATACATTAATTCCCTGCGTCTCCACCATCTCAATTGCCTGAGTTGTTAGCATCACCTGTCCCCAAGACCTCATGACTTGAAAAAATACATCATCCCCAATTTCTTCACGCACTTCATTGATCTTGGATTGCAAACGAATAATACTCTTCTTGGTGTTTCGATCCAATTGTTTGGATTCAATAATATCTGCATCTTTTAGCACTGATAGGTTATTTGTGGCATATTTTTTGAGCAGGCTGAGTATATCTTGGATCTCAGGATTCAACTTTAACCTTAGCCAGTCTTTATCTGAACCATGGATATAGGGCTTTATTTTTGGATCATCATCATCCATATATTTTATGGCTTTGAAACCTAAATTCTTAATTATTTCTCTGAGCTTTTCCTCATTATTTGGTGATGCTGTAAATCCGAGTACTCTTCCATTGGGATTGATCCGGTTATACTGCTCTCCGCTGAGTACATATGGATCATCTCCCACTGCCCTGTGAACCTCGTCAAAACAAACAAGACTTACCTTCTTGAGACTAATCTTACCTGCTAGAATATCATTTCGAAGTGTTTGAGGAGTGGTGATTATTATTTTTTT
>DAOUUM010000314.1 GCA_030668165.1 Candidatus Heimdallarchaeota archaeon | reverse complement strand
TTATCAGCATAATCTTTGAGTACCTCCTCTGTATTAATCCCAATATCCTCTATACCTCTGGATAACCGATAATTCATTGCTATTATCTGATCATCAATAATCATCTTTTCAATGGAAAAAGTGCTCTCGAAATTGATCATCACCGCTCCAGATACTAGATTAATATTGGCGAGGGTTGCCAAGGCCATTCCATAACCAGTCTCGAATCCTGCCTGCATATCATTGATTTTGGTATCAGATAGTCCTATATATCCATGAGTGGGAAAATTAAGTGTTTTGGCAACCTGTGTGTAACCAGCAGTGATCATCATAGATTCTATTGCACCGATTGGTGTTGTTCCCCTACGTAGATCAAAAACGGTGGCAGAACCTCCCCAGATTACCGGGGCTCCCTCTTTGGCCAATTGAGATATCACTATTCCTGAAAGGACCTCTGCTGTATGTTGCACTATGGTTGAGAATATACTGGCAGGGCTGTTGGCAGCCATCATAGGCATGGAGATGATTGTGGATGGGATACCCGATATGGCTGCATCGATCACCGATTGGGTGGTGAGGTCACTCCAGCTCAGTGGACTGGTAACGCAGGCATCAAAAATTGCCAGTGGTTTATCTCTTAGTTCCTCCTCGCTTCCTCTGATGGTAACTAGCATTTTTTTCATCAACGCAAAAGAGGATTTTTGAAATGTTCCAGAAATCACTGGTTTATCTGAGTATAGCAGTGACAGGTACAACCTGTAGGCATCAGATCTGTCCACTTTCACATCCTTGCATATCATGGCTGTACTCTGTGTATGGATATGTTTCAGTTGATCAACCACTTTGACATACTCGATATAATCCTCCGTGGTGGGGTCCCGTCTCTCATTTCCATCAAGAATGGTTAGTGCAGTTGATCCTGGATCAAAACATAGATCTTTGGAAAGATCAACAACCTCTACACCCTCACGATTGTATAATTTAATCTCTCGAGGCGCTGATGCTATTGATTGTTCAATAATCTCTGTTGGTATTTTAATTCTTCCCTCCTCATCTGGTTCCATACCTCTCTGTTTGAATAATAGTATACCCTCATCATTCTCAACAAAAATTCCAATATTTGATAAAATGCTCATTGCCTCTGCTAGGATCTGCTCAATCTCTTCATCACTTAATAATTTAAATTCTGGTCTCATTTCATTTACCTCCTGTCAGGACAATTATCCCTCTTCTCACAGGTTTTGCACCTGTTGACAAATTTATCTCCCAGATTAATTGCAAAACTAACAGATTTGACTGGATTCATCATTGAAGAAGGAGAGAGTGTTACTCCAACATTATCAACTCTATCAAAAATGATTTTTTGATCCTCGATTCCCATATCACAGTACCCCGGACTGTATCTCATGGATGCTACCAATCCAATATCTTCAGCCTCCCGATTAATTTCTTCATTTACAATATCTGCCAGATGATCCGCAGCCACAGAACCGATTGCATCCAGAATCACACCATCAGATAACTTTCCCTCATTTAGATAATTTTCAGTAAGCTTGGGTAAAGCAGATCCAATGCTACATATGGACATACCTATTTTAGTGGCAGATGCAAAATATGATTTATCAGGGAGATCAGATCTGTCAAATAAATTATATGCCCTGTGTTCCTCAAGATGAGGTATTGCAACCCTTATCATTTTTTCTATCTGTGATCTTAATTTATCAGATGGTTCTCTTCTCCCCTCCTTATTTGATAATCTAATTAAAATCTCATCCCGATTAATTTCAGCCCAGTTAATCATTTCATCATCTCCCGTATTTTTCTGATATGGGCTGGAGTGGTACCACAGCAACCACCAATGATATCTGCATATTCCAGTATACTGATCATATTCTTAGCATAATGATCGGGTGTCTGTGCATAGTGAACCTTTCCATCAAGCATTTCCGGTTGCCCAGCATTAGCCTGGAAGAGTAGTGGTAGTGAAGTCAGTGTTCTTGATATTTTAGCCAATTCAAGCATGTCATCTGAATCCAAGGTGCAGTTTGCACCCACAATATCAGCACCTGCCTTTTCCAGCTCTTCATAACATTTTTCAGGTTTATCACCCATAATTGTGAAGAAGCCTCTTTTCTTCTTATCAAAGGTCATGGTTGCCATCACCGGGATTTGTATATTCAATGATCTCACCGCATTTACTGCAGCCAAAGCCTCTCGTAGATCATACATCGTTTCAATTAGGATAACATCCACACCGGCATCTATAAGATACTTAGCCTGCAGCTGAAATGTGACGAATAGCTCTTCTTCAGTGATTTTTCCCATGGGAGCAAGGAATTTTCCAGTTGGCCCTATATCTCCCACTACTATTTCTGAGGCTTTTCTGGCATTATAAACAGCACTGCTAATGATCTCAGCGATGTTCTCCAATCCTTTCTCAGATAATTTCATCGGTGAACCTCCGAATGTGTTTGTGAGTACCAAATCTGCACCTGCATCGATGTAGTCCTGGTGGATCTGGATTATATCTTCTTTTCTCTTGATATTCCATAATTCTGGTACATCCTCCATTTTCATACCTTTTGAGATGAGTATGGATCCCATAGCACCATCAAGCAGTATCTTTTCTTTTTTAAGCATTTCAAATAAACTCATTGATTCACCATACTATCAATTAATCTGACTGCTTGGACAGCATTATCAGCATATCCATCGGCTTCGATCTCATCAGCCCATCTCTGATTTACAGGTGCACCACCAACTAGTATTTTCACATTCAATCCCTCCTTCCTGACTCTCTCAATAATTTCCCTCTGTCCACTCATTGTTGTGGTGAGAAGTGCTGATAGACATAAAAATTGAGAAGAGGTCTCTTTTAATTTATCGATAAAACTATCTGCTGGAGTGTCACTTCCAAGGTCATGCACAGTGTATCCTGAAGCTGTGAGCATTGAACTTACCAGTGTTTTCCCAATATCATGAATATCTCCCTGTACTGTTCCAATTACCACCTGGGTATTATTTACACTGATGTTTGATTCAGCCAAGATTGGATCAAGAATATTCATCGATGATTTCATGATCTCAGCCCCAAGCATTAATTCGGGTAAGAAGTACTCGCCCTCCTCAAACAGCCTGCCCACCTCTCTTATACCAAGAGCTAATCCTTTTTCGATGATATCATTGGCTGCATATTTCTCAATACATCTTGGTAACAGTTCATCTACAGTATCCTCATCTATATCGATCATAGCTTGCCTCAATTCATCAATTAGGTCCATAACCCATCTATGTAGTTGGTTTTATTCAATATTTTGTATATACTTTGATAGATTCTATCAATTAAAATCACTATTAAACAAGAGAATTTCCACAAGTATCACAAAATTCACCACCTGATGGTAACGAATTCCCACATTTGGTACAGAATACAGTTTCATCAGATTCATCTTCAGATTCCTCAGTATCTAAACCATCTTTACCGAATAAGAGACCCTTCACTGATTTTGCAGATTTTGACTTTTTGGAGCCTAGTTCCTTGATTCTCCTCGGAATTATTGTATCAAGATTTTTTAGATCCTCTCTTAATCCTCTGATTTATATCACTCTCATTTATTCAGGGGTTAAAACTTCTATTCTCAATAATAACTGAAATTTTGGCTAGTCTAAGATAAAATTATTTGCCAATAAGATGGATCAATCCTTCTGCGATTGATTCTTTCCAAGTAAGATAATCATGTCCGCCAATGTACTCTCTGAATTTATATTTGTATCCTTTTAGTTCTAAGACATCCTTCATATGATAATTGCTCCAATAGAAAGATGGATAACCGAAATAGGAATTATTATTCTCATATGTACCTACCTCCATATAGATGTTAATATCTACTTTATCTCGCTTAACGAATTCTTGAATAAGATACAGATGGCCTCCTCTCTCAGAATCATCATTATTATCGGTTGATTTATTTGCATTAAAAGCTCCTGATTGGCATAACACATTTCCAAATTTTTCCGGATATAATAATCCCATCATCATTGATTTGATTCCCGAATAACTCGAACCAACGATTACTGAATTTTTAGCATCATTAGTAACATGATATTTCTCTCTAATCAAAGGTAGAATATTGTTGGCCACAAAATCCGCGTAGATTGGATTATTTTTTAATTCGGTTCCCCTGTCGTTT
>DAOUUM010000081.1 GCA_030668165.1 Candidatus Heimdallarchaeota archaeon | reverse complement strand
TGAATTCATTGATATCGATGAAAACGGTACTATCGTAGGATTATTCTGATAAAAATCTTATCTTGTTAAATTATTTTTACGAAGTACTACTCCTAAAATTAAAAATGGAATAAGTAATGAAAATAGATCAAAATCAATTGAGGACCAGAATGGTTCTCGTGCATCAATAGCCTCTTGTATACCTATTTTGTCCCAGCCTCCTTGTGTGGTTGATAATAGCACTGAGTCATAACCACGTAAATCTGCTGAAAATGCCCAGTGTTCTCCAGGACTGATTATTGGTACAACAATCTCCCATTCATAATAGAAATCCTGGATTTCATGCATCAAATTATCTCTCCTATCCACATCTAATTCTCCAGCTAATTCCTCACTTAACAGATCATATTCAGAATTTTCAAAATTATGGTAATTGCCTCCAACGGGACGCAAATTGTAGCTCTCATAGAGACCATAAGGATCAAAATGAAGATCCCAGCTATATCCCACAGCAAATACATCAAATCCTCCCTCATCAAATATTGGTGGTGGGGCATCTGAGCCAAATGTTCTTGGTATAATTGTATCCCAACCAGTAACTAATACCTCACTCACACCAATGCCAATTTTAGAAAAACCCGTGGGTATAAACTCAACCCATGGATTAAGTGGACCTCCTCTAGAAGGAAATAAGAATGTTATATTGAAAAATGACTCGTTATAATTTCCTTCATCATCAGGAGTACCGAGGTCACTGTAGTCAAATCCAGCCAATTCCATCAATTCTTTTGCCTTTTCAACAGAATACTCTCTGTATTTAAGATCACGGTTCCATCCGATTATTGCAGGGGACACAATTGTTGCCAAGGGAAAACCATATCCTTCCATTACTTCATCAACGGCAGATTCCCTATCAATTATATGTGAAATAGCTTTTCTGACGGCTTTTGCTCCCTCTACCTTATCATCTACGGTTAAATTTTCACCTGTTCCAAAATATGGATGGATATGGTTTAGGCTAAGTTCCTGATGAGAAGGTGTTGCACTAAATACCTCAATTATTCCTTCAATACCATTCAACTCTTCTAATGCCGCGACATATTGCCCATCTAAAATCTGAATCTCTCCATCTTCCAAGGCACTTGTTGCAGCAGCTTTCTCCCCGATTTTCTTCACAACAATAACATCTGAGACCACATTTTCTTCATTCCAGTAATATGGATTCCGAACCATTACTATCTCCATATTGGTATGATCAAAGTTATCAACCATGAAAGGTCCAGCAGATATTGTATCCGATAAATCATCAGAATTCCAATTAAAATCATCATTATCCAATCTCTCCTGAAAATGAGCTCGAGGTTGAATTGGGGCAGATAGTAGAGAAATAAAACCTGACCGTTTTTCTTTAAATGTAAACTCAATTGTTTGATCGTCTATTGCCTTGATAGAATCCTTGGTAAAGAATGCTGAATATGTATCATATGTGTTGAAATTTATATCAGGATTTAATAGTGAATGATAGGTGAAAACCACGTCATCAGCGGTTAGAGCTGCTCCATCAGAAAATTTCAGGTTATTTTTAAGGGTCACAATATGAGTTAATCCATCCTCAGAACTGACAGGTAATTTTTCAGCCAGTTCGGGTATGTAATTACGATCATTCTCAGCTGATCTGGAATACAATCCAGCAGATACTATCGATAACCATGCTGCCGTTGCGTATGATCGAGAGGTGAACTGAGAGTACTCTGAAAAATCATATGGTAATGCGTATGTAACCACAAACTCGGGATCATCCTGAGCCATAGTTGGAGAAATCACCATTGATATTATTAAAATTGAGGTCAATATTATTATCCTGTAAATTCCTAATTTTGCCATATTGATACAAGTGATTAGGAAACATACATCCTTAATTATCTTGTCCACAACTAGAAAATAAAACTATAATTTTCAAATAAATCAGATGGTTAGAATGAATTATTTGAATTCAGAAGAATTCAGTAATAATATGATTTTATATTTTATTTATTGGATGACGCTTTTTAAGTGAATATGAGATAATTGACAATATCATAAATGGAATAATTAATGAAAATAGATCAAAATCAATTGAGGACCAGAATGGTTCTCGGGCATCAATAGCCTCTTGTGTACCTATTTTGTCCCAACCTCCTTGTGTGGTTGATAACAGAACTGCGTCATAACCTAGTAAATCTGCTGAAAATGCCCAGTGTTCTGCTGGACTGATTATGGGTACAACAATCTCCCATTCATAGTAGAAATCCTGGATTTCATGCATCAATACCATTCTCTTATCCACATCTAATTCTCCAGCCAATTCCTCACTTAACAGGTCATATTCTTCATTTTCAAAATTATGGTAATTTCCTCCAACTGGACGCAAACTATAGCTCTCATAGAGACCATATGGATCAAAATGAAGATCCCAGCGATATCCCAGAGCAAATACATCAAAACCACCATCATCAAATAATGGTGGTGGTGTATCTGAACCAAATGTTCTTGGTATAATTGTATCCCAACCAGTTGACAGGTGCTCTTTTACTCCAATACCAATTTTTGGTAAATTTTGTATTAATACATAATGCCAGAAATTTGTATTACAACATGAATTTGGAGTCAACATCGATATCTCAAAAAAGAAATCTGGATAATTACCTTCGTCATCAGGAGTTCCCAGATCATCAAAGTTGAGACCAGCCTGAGTCATCAACTCCTTGGCTTTGGTTATTGAGTATTCCCTGTATTCTAAATCGGGATTCCAACCAATTATTGCTGGTGGCACAATTGTTGCCAAGGGATAAGCTAATCCTTCCATTACATTAGTAACTATATATTCCCTATCAATTATATGTGAAATTGCTTTTCTGATGGCTTTTGCTCCCTCTACCTTATCATCTACCGTTAAATTTTCACCTGTTCCAAAGTATGGATGGATATGGTTTAGGCTAAATTCCTGATGAGATGGCGTAGCAATAAAATGCTCTGTTGTTCCATTTATACCATTCATCTCGTCTATTCCAACCACATATTGTCCATCTAGTATTTGTATTTCCCCATCTTCCATTGCACTTATTGCTGCAGCTTTCTCCCCGATTTTCTTAACAACAATAACATTTGAGACCACATTTTCTTCATTCCAGTAATTTGGATTTCGAACCATTACTATTTTCATATTTTCATCATCGAATGATTCAACCTTGAAAGGGCCAGCAGATATTGCATCTGATAAATCATTGGCGTTCCAATCAAAATCATCATTATCCAATCTCTCCTGAAAATGAGCTAGAGGTTGAATACTCGCAGATAAAAGTGTCATAAAACCTGAGAGCCTCTCTTTTAAGGTGAATTCAATGGTATGATCGTCAATAGCAATGATTGAATCCTTGGTAAAGAATGCTGAATATGTAGCATATGTGTTAAAATTTATATCGGGATTTAATAGTGAATGATAGGTGAAAACCACATCTTCAGCTGTTAGTGGGGTTCCATCAGAAAATATCAGATTATTTTTGAGAACCACAACGTGAGTCAATCCATCAGCAGAACTGACAGGTAATTTTTCAGCTAGTTCTGGTATGTAATTACGATCATTCTCAGCAGATCTGGAATACAATCCAGCAGATACTATCGATAACCATGCTGCCGTTGCGTATGATTGTGAGGTGAACTGAGAGTACTCTCTAAAATCATAGGGTAATGCGTAAGTAACCACAAACTCGGGATCATCCTGAGCCATAGTGGGACTAATCATAATCGATACCACAAGGATTGCGATCACCGTGATAAATTTATAATTTCCATATTTTGACATCTGAACTCAAAAAGAATTAGCAATACACCTATATTTACTTTATTAGTCTCAATACATCTATTTATACAAAATTACTACTAATTAAACAAAATCGTAGATAATAAATACAATAGTAACTAGTAATTAAAAAATAAAATATATTAATCCAATATGTGGATATCCTTCTTCCAACTGTCCAACCTGGATTACTTGTTGGCATTCTTGATGTTGATGACAAAAGCATTGAGATTATTAATGATGTCAAATACACCTGCAAGGTAGCTGGAGATTGCTGTACCCAACTGATAGTCCCAGTGACTGATTATGATATACATAGAATCGAGCAGCATGGAATCGAATTTGATCAGATTGTTTCAGATGATGTTCCAGCCCTAATCATGCCCAAAACAAAATCAGGGGCCCTTGAGAAGAATTACACAATAAAAAGAAAACCATTCACTGCGGAGTGTACATTTATGGAGGAGGGGAAATGCACCATTCATGAATTCAAACCTTTTTCATGTAGGATATTCCCCTTTCAACTGAAATATGTATCAGATTCCAAAGTGGAGGTTTTGATTCATGATAGTGGCTATTGTCCCTCAGTTTTGGCATGTGGTTCCGAAGAATCTGATACTGAAAAATTACTCAAAGATCTGCTTGGTGAGATTAGTAATGAATTAGATAGAAGGGAGCAATATACGAAAAAATATGGAAAATCTATACAAATATAAATCAAAACAATTTCTTTTATCTAGGATTTCACCTTAAAGCTATTAATATATCAATTGTGTCGATATTTATGAGAATAGGCCTTCTTGGATCTAACATAACAACTGGTAATCAGACACAATTTGATTTCGCTGAAAAACTTGGTAAAGCACTAATAGATAATGGATTTAGCATAGTTAATGGGGGTATGCAAGGCACAATGGAGGCAGCAGCAAAGGGTGCCAGAACCTCAAATAATTATTCTCCAGATAAGATGATGGCAATCTTACCCGTGAGTGATAAGCAACTGGGCAATCCCCACTCAGGTACTATTATTGTCACAGATATGGGTACTGCTAGAAATAGACTGATTGTGATAAACAGTGATGCGGTGATTGCTATTGGAGGAGGAGCTGGTACCTTGAATGAGATAACCCTGGCGTGGGAGATGAATAAGCCCATTGGTGCATTTGTGGGGGGTTCAGGCTGGTCTGAGAAAATGGCAGGACAGACCATTGATTCTAGAAGATCTGATAGTATCAAGGCAATAAATAATGTTGATGGGGCAATTGAATGGTTAAATGGAATGAAATAATTATTTCAAGATTGTTCAGAATTTAAACTATTTTTAAAAATCTAATTGGTCATACCCACTATATTTAAAACAAATAAAACATCATTAGGTAAATATATGACCACACTATCTTATCTAGAATCAAAAGATGGATTTGTAGAAGGAAATAAGAGTGATGCAGCTGCAAAACTTGAAATCGAGGCCAGAGGAAAGGCAGAACTAACATTTTCACCAGGAGTTGGATTGATCACAAGACGCAAGGCCAGTAGACAGGCAGAATCTGTTTGTAGATCGGGTTTTCTTATGGCTTCTGGGGAACGAGTAGGAATTGGTTCCACTCTTGATGTTGTAGAGGATGATCCTCTGGGTGAAGCTCATGTTCGTGAAGGATACAAATATAATCGTTACTAAATTTATTAAAATCGGATATTAATTTATTTTTTATTTTTTTTGGGTGCAGGTATCTTCTTCTTCTTTGAGACTTTCATTTTGGTATCTATGCCACCATCTTTCACCTGTTCTGTGAGAAAATCAGCAAGAGTACCCTCGAGATTCATTCTGTCTTCGTCAGCCATATCCACCCAGGACTTGATCTCACGTCTCCATTTTTCCATGTCTCCCAGTCTTCTCTGCAGATCATAGAGTAACCTTTGGACTGCAGGCTCTCTCTCGTCACCAATGGATTTTCCAGAAACTGATGATTCTAAAAGTTCAACAATTAATTGAGTACGGGTAATTCCCTCATTATCAGCTTGATTAGTTAGTTTATCTCGAAGTTCTGTACTACAAGCAAAGGTAATACGAACTTTATCATCTGCCATACTTCAAAGTATACCAATTGTCATATTTAAACCTATTTACATAGTATACTATAGACTTTCAATAATTTAACAAATTAAACACTCAATGATTTATAGTCACAATTTATTTATTACTTGCTGATACATTATAATGCTTCATCTACAAGGATTTATAGTATATTAAATACTGGTTTAATTCACTGATTTGAAATGATTACTAATAAGATAATTTTGTTTTATCTCTTTCACTCTATTTATTAATCAGACTTCAATAGGTAACTTGTGTTTAAAGTCGAGAAGATTGAACTTAATTCAGTTGGAATAGATGTGGGTTCTTCGACGAGTCATCTTATATTCTCCAAATTAATCCTCAAGAGAGATAATAACAGTCCCTCCCGCAGATTCAGGGTTGCGGAGAGAGAGATTATTTATGAGGGAAAGATCATCGATACACCACTGATCGACAGTAAAACAATTAATATACCAGCCTTGGTTGCATTTTTCAAGGAAGAATACAAAGCAGCTGGTTTTGAAGATGTGGAAAAAGTTGATACCGGTGCTGTGATAGTGACTGGTGAGACAGCCAAGAAACAGAATGCCAATGAGATAGTTGAGCTCTTATCTGGATCTGATTCAGGTAAGTTCGTCTCTGCAACAGCTGGTCCAAATTTTGAGAGTCTACTTGCGGCTCTGGGATCCGGTGCAACCCACAGATCCAAAATTGAGGAAAAATCTATTTTGAGTGCTGATATTGGTGGAGGAACATCAAATATAGCAATATCTAAGAATGGGAAGGTAGTAACCACCTCATGCATCAATATCGGGGGTAGACTACTAGCCTTTGACAAGGATGGCAAGATCTGGAGAATTGATGAGCCAACCAAGCTTGTGATGTCTGAATTGGGGCTTAATTACCAGGTGGGAGATATCATCACCATTGAAAATATTCGAAAGATTGCTGGATTATATGCAGATACCCTAATAGAGGTGATTAGTGGTCCAGCCAAAACAGATATTGCCAAGCAATTAATGATGACCACTGATCTTGATTTCTCATTTGGAGTTGATGAGATCAGCTTCTCAGGTGGAGTATCAGAATTTTTGTATGATAATTCAAATGGAAAATTAACTGATAATCTTGATTCGAACAAATATCGTGATATGGGGATGATCCTGGCAGATGAGATATCAAAGCGTATCGATAAACTATCTGCAGAGGTTTCTGAGCCTGAGAGTAAGATCAGGGCAACTGTAATTGGTGCTGGTGCATATTCACTCTCAATATCTGGTTCGACCTGTTTCTTTGATGATTCTATTGAATTTCCCCTAAGAAATATCCCAGTTGTGGATGTGAGTGTTCAAAGAACTGAACTTAGCATAGAACATGTTAAAGATGAGATTGAAAAGGCTTACGAGAGATTTGATCTCAAAGAAGGAGAGGATATGATTGCACTCTACTTCAATGATCCTGTGAGAGTATCTTATGAGAAATTGACCCTGTTTGCAAAGTCCATCGAGAATGCATTACCAAATTCAGTTCGTGACAATAAGATGATTGTTCTGATATTTGATAGGGATATAGGTAATTCTGTTGGTAATGTGATTCGACGAGAGACCAAAATAAAGGACAATTTGATCTGCCTGGATGAGCTCGATCTCAATGAATCTGATTGGATTGATATTGGTGAGCCATTAATTTCCGGAGAGGTTTTCCCAGTGACAGTTAAGAGCCTTGTATTTAATAAAAATATCGAATTTTGATTATTGTTGATTACCCACTTAATACTGTTTAAATAACCAATAAGAAGTATTTGTATAATGAAAAAATGTCCAATATGTAAGAAAGATATCGATACGAGGGGTAGCTTCTGCGATAATTGTGGTGCAGATATCAGCACTATTCAAACAGGAAGTGCTCCAAATCCCATGACTGGACAATACATGACAGGACAAACCGCGCCAGGACAACCTGAAGAACAGGGATTTATTCAGAAAAGACCGGCTGCTCGTAAACAGAATAAAAATTCTAGATTTATCTTTTTTATGGTTTTCATGGGAATATACTATCTAACAGATGGATTTGCAAATTGGAATTTTTAATAAATTATTAATCAAGCCAAAATATCTTGAGATCTATCGATTATTGAATAACCCAATTCAAGTGCCTTTATATTGATATCAACGACCTTGGGCCATCTTTGTTTGATTATTTTTTTGACAATATCCTCATCCAGATCAATCAATCCAAGCTTGGTGAATGCACCTAGCAGAATCAGATTGTCTCCCTTGCCCACCTCAACATCTCTGGTTATTTCTGCAATATCAATGGGAATTACCTTGGCTGGCCAGGATCTCAACTCATCTAATAATTCATCAAGATGGGGATAGTTCATTCCCAGCTGTAGTGCAACCGGTGATAAAATGCCATAGGTATTGGTCAAAATCACTCCATCGGGTTTCAGGTAATCAAGCACTCTCAGCGCCTCCATTGGTTCTCCAGCAATTATCACATCTGCAGTTCCACGAGGGATGATAGGAGCAAAAGTCTTACCAACACGAAGGTGAAACACAACTGAACCCCCTCTTTGGCTCATTCCATGTGTCTCTGCGGCAACAACATTCTTCCCAGCCTCATGAAATATTTTACCCAGCAGATGTCCAACAGAGACTGTTCCCTGTCCACCTATACCAGTTATTATAACATTAAATACCATAATTATTTCAACTCCTTGAGAGAAATTGCATCTCTTCTGCAGTGCTCCGCACAGTACATGCATCCTGTACATAGAGCAGGATCAATCTCTGCAACATGACGCTCATTTAGACTCAATGCTGGGCAACCAACAGGTTCTATGCAAAGTGAGCATCCATTGCAATTCTCCTCATTGATAATTGCAATTTTTAATGGTTCACCAGTTAATTTGTTCTCCTTAGCCAGGTTCAATGCACATGGATATTCTGATACAATTACCTTGACTCCTTCAAGAGCTTTTGCCTCATTGATAGCATCAATCGTGCCCTTATAATCCATGGGATTGACTTTTTTGGTCCATGCTCCCATTGCCTCGGCAGTCTTTTGGATATCCAGAATATGGGTTGCGGAGGGATTTCCCTGGGCTCCTGTCATGGCAGTGGTTGAGTTATCCATCACAAATACAATGATATTAGCATTTTTCCAGATAGCATTTGCCAATCCAGGGGTGCCTGAGTGCCAGAATGTTGAATCCCCAATAAATGCGACACCCAGTTTTTCAGGCTGGGTAAGTGCAATTGATGTTGCCATGGGAATTGATGCTCCCAT
>DAOUUM010000333.1 GCA_030668165.1 Candidatus Heimdallarchaeota archaeon | reverse complement strand
ATTCAATTGCAGTGGATGGTGATGGTGATATATACATCACCGGATATACAGGTTCAACTGACTTCCCCAGCACCACAGGTGCATTTGATAAGACCCACAATGGAGGTAATGATGTCTTTGTCAGCAAACTGGCAACAGATGGTTCTGCTTTAATATTCTCCACGTTTATAGGTGGATCAGGCATTGATTATGGTTATTCAATTGCAGTGGATGGTGACGGTGATATCTACATCACCGGATATACTACTTCAACTGACTTCCCCATCACCACAGGTGCCTATGATGAAACTCATAATGGAGGGTATGATGTATTTGTCAGCAAACTGGCAACAGATGGTTCTGCTTTAATATTCTCCACATTTCTTGGTAGTTCACATAATGATATTGCTAATTCAATTGCTGTGGATTACAGTGGTTATATCTATATCACCGGATATGCTTTTGATGGCACAGCTGATTTTCCCACCACCACAGGTACATTTGATGAGATCCACAATGGTATTTATGATGTGTTTGTCAGCAAACTGATGCTAAACCCAGATGTCCCCTCAAATTTCATTTCAATCATACAGAGTGATGAGGAACTCGGATCCATCATCCTTTTCTGGGATACACCAGATCAAGGAGCACTCCCCATTACCTTGTATAATATCTACCGTGGAACCTCAAGTGGTGATTATACATATTTGGATAATGTATACCCACCACAGACATATTACAACGACACATCAGCTGATACGAATCAAGTCTACTACTATGTGGTCACCGCAGTCAATCTGTTTGGTGAGGGGGACTATTCATCAGAACAGTCTGCAGTGATTTATTCTGAGCCAAGTGATCCCCAGAATTTACTCACCAATGCGGGAGAGGGATTTGTGGAGTTGAGTTGGAATGCACCTGTTGATGATGGTGGATCTACAATTATTGAATACAAGATATACAGGGGAACTTCCAGTGGAATCTATGATCATGTATTCGTCACCTCAGAACTGGATTACAATGATACCTCTGTAGAGGGAGAAACCACCTACTATTATGTGGTGACAGCTATAAATAATGTGGGCGAGAGTGTATACTCGGCTGAGATCAGTGTTATAACTCCTGCTGTGATAATTCCGACTGAAACTGAAACCATCACTGATACAACAACCGATACGACAACAGAGACTGAGACCATAACAGGAAACTCAACCACTGAGACAACTACTGAAATCTCAACTGAGACCTTAACTGAAACTAATTCAGGTACAAATAGTACAGTTACAACAACTATACGTTCCACAATAACTGAAACTATCACGACCCTGATCTCGGATCTATCAAGCCTATCTGAGCAGGCAGAGAGTAATTTCCAGATAATTGCATTTATTAGCTCTCTGTTTCTTGTAACTATCATGATCAGAAGAAGAAATGCTAAAAGTAAACGTTAAGAAATCTAATAAACTCTCAATCTATAGAATGCAAAAATCAAAGGATATACAATGGTGTTAATTCACCTATTTATTCTCAATCTTTTCATATCGATATTAACAACATTTATTATGTAAGAAATTAATTATTACAGTAAGAAAATATGTTAGACAACAGTAGTCAAGTCACTAGTAAGGGTCAAGTTACCATCCCTGCAAAACTCAGGAAAAAATACAACCTGGAAAAGGGTAAGAAGGTAGTTTTTGTGGCCACAGATGAGGGTATCTTGATCAAACCCGCATTCACTGAGCTTCGCAAGCTACGAGGAATTCTCAAGGAAAGCAATATCCCCGAAATTATGGAGGAAACCATTACAAAGCTCAGAAAGGAATGGAGATTGGATGATGACTAAATATGGTCTGGACACTGTTGCGATTCTCAGATATCTCACTGGTTCACTTCCCCCCGAACTGGATAGGATCTTTACACTAGCAGAAGAGAACAAGAACGCATTTGTGGTTCCATCAATTGTGATTGGTGAATTAATCTACACAATAAGAAAGGGAAAAGAGGTATCAGGAAAACAGATCCCTGAAGATCAGCTGGAGTTGATAATCTCCACCTTGTTCTCATCTAGTATCTTCTCTATCTGTGATCTAAGTACCACTGGATGGGAAATTTTCATGAGTTGCAATATACCTGAATTGCATGACAGGATGATTGTTGCAACTTGCAAACAGGAGGATGTTGTCGCATTGATCACATCAGATGGGGAAATTACTGCCAGTAATGAGATCCCAGTTATCTGGAAATAGTCTCAAATTATCTATTTAGAACTGTTAATGGCAGATGGTGACATAATTAGTAAAATCTGCCGTGGATATTGCAATAAGTACTATATTATTCTTAAAACTCAATCTCTTCAATAATCATGTTTCTCGATTAATCCGACCAGCCACTGTACTGGATCTATGCTGGTGTAAATACTCTGGCTGCAATAATTGTTGTATTTTTAACAAGAAAAATAAAATAAGTCCTCATAGTTTCCAAAAGGAGTAATTAGAGCATATAAGGCTTTACAATTAATTGATGATGAAATAAATTATTCTCTATTTTGGCTTGAATACAAAGTATTTTGACATTTGGGTACTTAAAAAGATTTTGACTTTTTCTATTTATATCCCAAAAAGCTTTTATTTATATAGCATAGCTCAATTTCATGAAGTATACCTCCCCGATTTATAAAAAATTGAAGAAAATGACCTTAAATCAATTAGTGCTTCTTCTTTTAATATTTTCACTATGTATCACCACAGCTATGAATGTACACCCTCAAAATTATAATACCAGTGGTTCGGGATTTATTCCAAATAACCTCAAGATATTGAAAGGTGGGGAAGGAAACTCCCAAAATCCAGATATATCGGTTTCACTAGAAGGCAGAGTTGATGTTGTTTGGGAAAATTACCTGTACACGGGTCCATCCACTCCAGCTGAAGAGAAAATTTACCATGCACACTGGAACAATACATCAGATTCACCTGAATATACAATGTTAAGTTCAACGGGGACTGATCCTTCAATCACCCATGATAATTTGGGAAATGTACATGTTGTCTGGCAGGACAGTCTTCCAATAAACAGTTCAGGAACTGATTTGGATATTCTGTACAAATGTTGGAACAGCTCAACAAGTTCCTGGATGAATACACAGGTCATTTCAACTGAAAGTACATTATCATCAACAAATCCTGTAATAACCCATGATGGCGGAGGTATAATTTATGTTGTGTGGAGTGATGACACAGATCTTGATGGGGCAGGAGAAGATTCTGATATATTCTGCAGGAAATATGACTCATTGGGGGGTTACTGGTCTGGAACGGTGGTAGTTTCAATTGACAGCTCCTTAAATTCTCATAATCCGGATATAGGGGTTAATAGCAATGATTATCCATATGTAGTTTGGCAAGAGGATTCAGGCTCAAGCATTCTATTAAGTCGATTAAATATAGTCACCCAAATTTGGTATTCGAGTACCCTAATTTCCACTGAGAGTGATTCATCGGGTCTTTCATCTCAAGAACCAAGTATGATTATCGATAAATTTGACAATGTATTTATTGTCTGGGAGGATAATTTTGACCTAGATGGAGCCGATGAGGATTATGATATATTCTACAAATATATGAATGGGTCAACTTTTGTGTGGGGTAACACTATAGTTGTTCCAACGTTTTATACAAGTGTATCAAGAGATCCAGATATAGGTGTAGATGGCTCGGGGAATGTGTTAATCTCATGGTCTGATAATTATGACCTTCATACATATTCTGCGGGAGATGACTCTGATATTTTCTATAAGTGGTATGATCCCATTAACAATGCCTGGGGGGTCACTGGGGTTATATCAACCGAAAGTAGTGGACCTTCGACACAAGTTAAACTGGGATTTGATTCACTGGGTAATGCCCACGTTGTTTGGCAGGATACAACCAACTATTTGGGATTTTATGGTGGGATTTTCTATAAATCAAATATTGATAT
>DAOUUM010000404.1 GCA_030668165.1 Candidatus Heimdallarchaeota archaeon | reverse complement strand
ATTCATATATAGAATTGCGCAGTCCAGTTATCTGAGCAGTAAATTGCTGAATTAGCCAGCTATACTTCTAAATCCAATCAAATCAACTGCAGATGGACGGAACACTATGATAAATCTTTTCTGCAATATAATTAGTAATTGTTCACGCGGTTAGCGTTGCACCTAGGATTGGATTTGAATGCGGTTAATCCCCAAATTCATTTTCTCAAGATGACTGTGTTGTATCAAATAGCCGCGTACATTTTTACTTTCATCAAATTACAAGAGTTGGACCAAAGTTTCTCAACCATCGCTCCCTCTCCTTGAAATCAGGTAAAATCCCTCTTACAATCTCTCTGAACCGTGGTGAGTGTCCAGTAGTTTTTAGATGAGCCATCTCATGAACCACCAGATAATCTAATATCTCAATTGGAGCCAGTAAAATCTTCCAATTGAACTCGATCAATCCATTACTGTGACAGGCACCCCATCTACGTTTGAAACCCCTTATCCTGATTGAATCAGGTTTGGCTCCAACAATTCCTGAATAATGTTCCACTCGACCGGAAAAAATGATCAATGCCTGCTCTCTGTACCAGTTAATCATCTTTTTTCTAATCAACTCCTGATTGTTATCCGAATTGTTGGGTATGTAGATCACGAACTCATCATCAATGAACTTCACAATAGTGGATCGCCTGTGCTCCGTAACAATTCTGATCGGATATAGCTTACCCAGGTATCTGACCGTCTCTCCATCTCTGAACCGTGTGGGTTCTGGAATTGACTGGATGGCATTGATTTTTTCCATACTCCTTCTTATCCAAGCTTCCTTCTTGTGTAACAATTGAGTAATCTCTTTTTTACTGACCCTTATGGGTGCCCGGACCAGTAAACCTCTTTTCTTGTCCAGAATTATTCCAATTGTCTTCCTCTTGGAATAAATAATCTGATACTGGAGTAAAAGATTATCAAGAAGCAAATCAGGCATATTTTAAATCCTGTTTAATGATATCTTAATATTTTGTAGGTGATCCTTTTAATTTTCAATTCTCTGTTCTTTTTCTATCAATCATCTTAATGAGATAAATGAAATTCATAAACTCAATATTGAATTTGATCTTATGTCAGTTGAGGAAATAATCCACAAGAGAAGATCGGTAAGAAAGTTCAAAACAGATCCACTAACAGATGAACAGATAGATAAATTACTCAATGCTGCCCAGATAGCACCCAGTGCTGGTAATCAGCAACCACTTGAGGTAATTGTAGTGACTGAGGAAAAAGAAAGGCTGATAGAGGCCACAGGTAGACAGCAATTCATAGTTGATGCACCTGTTGTTTTCATCATACTCTCAAATAACAAGGATACTGTAAATCGTTACAAGACAAGGGGAGCAGAGCTCTATCACATACAGGATACCGCAGCCTCCGTTCAGAATGTTTTGCTGCTGGCAAAATCGATGGGATTGGATACCTGCTGGATTGGTGCATTTGATGAGAGCATGATAAAATCACTGTTCAGTATTCCCGAAGGTGTGAGACCGGTGGCTATCATCCCCATCGCCTATGGAGATGTTGATCCAGAAGGTCCTGCTAGAAAGGATATCAAAGAAATTATCTACAAAAACAATTATGGTGACAAATACTACTAATTCAATCAAAGTATATTTCAGCATATTTCTCCAGATTAACCGTTTCATAATTAAAGGTAGATACCAGTAATTCATGATCCTTGATGGATTGCTCAGCTATCTTGCTGGTGAACTGTGTATTCAGTAGAATTATGAATCTCAAGAGTTTAGAGATATAGGGTAAAAAGTAGGATAGTAAGCCAGTGATGAATGCAGCAACCCTGATTGGGAAAAGTGGGATCTTTCTGAATTTAATGGGTTGGGCAATCACCTTGGAAATTCTGTCAGCAGCCTCGGTAAATGATATGACATCGGGACCAACCATTGCATAACGTCTCTGGGGAAGATCCATATCAATTGACTCAACCACAATCTCTCCCAGATCAATGGGGCATATATTGGGTAACCTGTCAGGACCTCCACCAGGCACCATCATCGCTTTGTTTTCATCCCCACGGATCATGGCAAAGAATATTTCCATGGAGGGAGAGGCACCGAAAATAGTGTAGTTCAACTCACTTCTCTCAATTGCCTCCTCGATTGTGTATTTTAATTCAGCCTGGGGGATTTTACTTCTGGGATCTGGTTTGTAGAAGACTGAGATATAGATAAATCGGGCTATACCTTGTTTCTTAGCCTCGTTCATCACATTTACAGTTGCATCATACTCAATCTCCCACATTTTTTTGATCAGTTTTTTGTTGAATGCCGACACTGCCATAATAACAGCTTTTGTTCCCATGAGGGATTTTTTGATCGTAGTTTTCGATAATATATCTCCTTCTAATATCTCAAGCATCGAATTCTTCAATTGGTCCTCATAATCAGAGAATAGTTCAACTGCTCTCTTGCTATTACGAGTAACCACTCTGGTGGGTATGGATCTTTTCATCAGTGAATTGACGATATGTTGACCATAATTCCCAGTAGCACCAAATACAACAACTGTCATCTGAAAATAGGATGATTACAACCTTATAATTACATCTGACAGGTATTGCCTCAATTAGAATTAACAGAATTGAAACTATGCAAAACATGATGGTTTGAGAAGTAGAAATTCCAATTTGACCCATATAATTTATCAATGCATAATATGGATGGTAGATGAATACATACTGGGTTTTATTGAACATAGATTAGCCCCAGAAAATGATAAATAAAATGCTGAAAGTTAAATTATCTATAATTATATCCATTTAATTTAAGTATCCATCATAGATTATTCCTAAGAAGAGGTAATCAAATGGACCCCACAGAACCATACACCATGAGTGCAAAATATTATGACATGATCTACCTGTCAAAGGCCAGAGGGATGTATGAGGACACTCTTAGGGATATTTTCATATATTCCAAGGAGATTTTAGGAAGGGATCCCAAATCAGTGCTGGATATTGGCTGTGGGACGGGTAATCATGCGACAATACTGGCAGAGAAGGGAATAAGGGTGCTGGGAATTGATCTCTCATCACAGCAGATAGAGGTTGCCCGGTCCAAAATTGTGGATGATAATCCCAGTTTTATGGAGGCAGATATGTCTGTCTACCAGGATTTTGGTGAGACTTTTGAGGTAGGTGCGGCCTTCTTCGGTGGCTTCTGTTATCTGCTGGATGATGATAAGGTGATATCATTTCTGAAAAATTGTGAGAAGTGGATTGAATCAGAAGGATTCTTGTTTCTTGAGTTCTGGAATACTGTGTGTATAAGAGAT
>DAOUUM010000311.1 GCA_030668165.1 Candidatus Heimdallarchaeota archaeon | reverse complement strand
TTCGGTGCTGAAGTTAGACCTTTAAGTACAGCTGCTGGATCGAATCCCACCCCAGGTTTAGAAACTGGTTCGCTTGCTTCCTGTTTCGGTGCTGAAGTTAAGCCTGCTAGTGCCTCGGCGGGATTGAAACCTCCACTACTTGCGCCAGCACCAGGACCAGAACCAGGGCCGGGGGATGAAGCAGGGGCAGGAGATGATCCTCCACCCAAATTTGGACCTCCGCTTGGGGGTGCTGCTCCTAAATTGGGACCTCCGCTCGGGGGTGCTGCTGCCTCACTAGGTGCAGTACTTGGGGGTGCGGCTCCTAAACTGGGACCTCCACCCGGGGGAGCCTCAGCCATACTAGGTGCGGCATTTGCTGTGGCAGGGATTGCAGGGGCTTCAAAACTCGGCATTTGTGGCATTGCAGCTGGGGGAGAAGCTGCGGTCGCCGGGGGACCTGCAGGACTTGGGGTGCTAGAAGGAATGCTTGCGGACTTTCCAGTACTTCCTTTAACAACATTTAATTGACTAAGATTAATTGTGTTTGGAGGTGCATCCATCAAATCTCCTATTAGATCTTCAAATTGATCTTCTGCCTTGGTTATCCTTCTATCTAGGTCTTTTACCTTATCATAGAACTCGCCTTTCTTATCTACTATTGTATTACCGATATTGTGAATAGTTAACGCAACGGTCCCTACATCTATTTCCGTCTCAGTTTCCTTAACTACTCGTAGTATGTAATCTTCGATATTTTCCTCTTCTGAGATAACAATTCCACCCTAATATACTGTAACACATTTTCATATATTAAAATGATTGATTCGGATTTGTCTAGAATTGTTGTTTTAACTCATTAATTGACTGTAAATAAGTTCCAAAGAACAATTGAACCAATATATTTATTTTATAAAATTAATTACAATATTATTTGAAGATTTAATTGGCGCAGATTCAGATTATTATAAATAATAAAATCAGTATTCCTAGAATTATTACCAAAAGAGCAAAATTATAATTCTTTGCCACATTTAGCAGGATTTTAATAGTAACAACTCCAAAGATAAAGGCCATTAATATGCTTAAAATAATTCCAACTGAATTCAAGCCACCAAGAAGTGGTTCATTGTCGATAAACGAGAATAGTATGTCCAATATCACAGATCCAAGTACTGCTGGTACTGATATGATAAATGATCCCCTAAATGAAGATTCGGTATCAGTACCCATGAATAACAAGGCTGATACTGTGGTTCCAGATCTAGAAATACCAGGAATTATGGTGAAGCCCTGGGCAAATCCGAGAATTAACTGTTCCTTAACACTCAAATCTGCCAGGCTCTTTTTATTCACGTCATGAGTCTTCCTGGAGAATTGAATTAGTAAACCTGTAATTATGAGGGAAACGGCAATAATTATCATCGCAATATTGGCAAATGATTCGGTATCAACTATATCCAAAAGAAATATTCTGACAGGGATACCCACAATAGCAGTTCCAACGGTAGAGTAGATTATCAGGTTTCTCAGTTTCTCCTTGTCTTCTTTTCTGAGATCGATTATTCTTGTCCACTCCTTTCGAAATATCAGGAAAACAGATCCAAGAGTACCCAGATGTAACCAAAATGCAAGTGAAATTGCAACTGAGGGATCGATACCCTGCCAGATAGATATCAGCACGATCTGGCCTTCCGATGAAACTGGCAACCACTCCATCATACCTTGAGTAATGCCAATAAGTAGGTAGAAAAGATAATTCACAACATATGTAGAATAACGTAACTATTATTAAACAATTATTTAATTACATAATAAGTGGTAACTGAGATGGAAATACCTGTATTGATTGTCGAGGCTAGTTCAGTGATTGCTTGGGATTATAAGATAGCCTCTGCGATATACAATAACGGTTTCTATGGCAAACCCTTGGGTATGAGAAAAATCAAGCCGGGTGAGAATTTGGATAGAGCCAATGTATTATCTTTGTTCGAGGCACTTTACCTGATGAAAAATAATAGAATTAAGGTTCAGTTGAATGACAAAATACTGACAGAGAAAGAATTCACTCAGTACTCAATTGACAATTACGAGAGATTTCGAATCAGCTACCAGGTTTATGAACATTTCAGAGAGCTAAATTATGTGGTTAGACCTGGCCTGAAATTTGGTGGAGACTTTGTCATCTATGAGAAGGGGCCAGGATTGGATCACTCAAAGTGGGTGGTACAGGTTGGAGAGGACAATATCAATGTTAAGGCGATAGATCTTGTTAGAGCAGGTAGACTTGCACACTCTGTGAAAAAAGAATTCTTAATTGCCACTATACGTGATAATGAGATTAAATTTTATAGTTTTGGAAGAATTAAATTATGATAACGATGATTATGATGAGTGAATATGAATAATTGATTCTCAAATATTCTTATCCTTTATACTATTTTAAAAAGGAAAAATAAATATTCTGTAAGCATTATATTGTAAATTACTTAACTAAAAAGTGGTAATATTGGGTTCTGACTATATTAAGAAATTGGAATTAATAGAGGAAGAGAACCGTCTATTGAAGAAGAAACTAAAAAATTATGAAGATAAAATAAAACAACTTGAAACTGATATTACTAGAAAAGAATTCAAAGGTAGTAAAGCAAAAATTATTGAAGAATACCAAGAATTCATTGCCAATAATGTGTTGTTGCATTCCTGGGTTGAATTGAGAAATCCAATCTCTTTGAAACAACCTATAGAAGATCAGGTTGATGAGATTTTTAAAGAAGCATACTTTAAAGATATAAATGAGGGAGGAATGGTATTAATGGGTTTTCAAAATAGAGAAGAATTCATTGGAAAACCTATCGTAGATTTTTGGGCAGAAGAAACAAGAAAAAGAGGAGGAAGAAATCATATAAGGTATGTAGAAATCCTTAAGGAAAGATCCCAAGGTGGTCAACAAGTAGTAAAAAAATTGGTTCATGGTGGAGAGGATATTTACTATGCAACCAGTATCCAATTTATAGTCGAAAATGATTGTATCGTGAGATTTTTTTCATCTCAATTTGATATAAGTACACAAAAATTAGCTGAGAAAGCAGCTATAGAAAGCAATAAGAGATATCAATATCTTTTTGATTATTCAAATGCTGGTATCTACATTTCTAAATTTGATGGGAAGATTGTGAATGCAAATCAAGCACTTGCAAATATATTAAATTATCCAGTAGGGGAACTTCTTAAATTAAATATAATGGATTTTTACATAAATCCCGCGGAGAGACACGAAATACTAAAAATTCTCAAAGAAAGGGGTCAGATAAAGAATTTCGAAGTACAATTTATTACCAAAGATGAGGAGATTAAATGGCTTAGTGTTACGTCTAAAATTATGAAAATTGATAATGAGCATCTAATATTAACAATTATTACGGATATTGATGATAAAAAGCGTCTTGAGAGGGAATTGATGGATAGTCAAGAATTATATCAAGATCTGTACGACAATGCTCCAGACATGTATGCTTCAATTGATGCGGTAACAGGTAATGTAGCAAAATGCAATTATGCAGTGACCAATGTATTAGGTTTTTCAGAGGAGGAGATAATCAATCGAAATATATTTGATCTATACCATCCTTCAGTTCTTGAGAGATCAAAGGAACTATTCAAAAAATTTAAGGAAACAGGTTTAATTACAAATGAAGAATTAATTTTGAAGAAGAAAGATGGAGGAAAAATTGACGTAAGTTTAAATGTTACCGCAATAAGAGATGAAGAAGGAACAATCATTGCAAGCAGATCTGTTTGGAGAGATATATCTGAGTCCAAGAAAATCAAACGAGTATTAGAATGCTACAGACAATGCTTGAGTGCAGTACTTTATGCCAAGGATGAAGCCTCTCTAATGCAGGAAGTATGTGATATATTGGTGAATACTTCGGATTATTATATGACTTGGATAGGATTTGCTCAGAATGACAAGGAGAAAAACATTTTGCCACTAGTTCATGCAGGGAAGGAAGATGAGTATCTTGAGAATATAATCATAAGATGGGATAATTCAGAATTTGGGATGGGTCCAACAGGAATGGCAATTAAAACAAGGCAGATACAAATAGTTACAAACTATGAAACTAATACTAAATTTGAACCAGAGAAAGATCTAATTATATCGATAGTTTAGATTGGTTGAGTTTCTTTTAGTTTTATAGTTT
>DAOUUM010000266.1 GCA_030668165.1 Candidatus Heimdallarchaeota archaeon | reverse complement strand
TGGCGTGGCCCATTTTTTTCCGTTAATTTTTTACATTAATCCTAATTATCCTTGACAATTAATTCAGCTTTATCAGTAATTTTTAAATTAATTTTACAATGGGGACATTTCCCACTCACTTTTACTGTTTCTAGTATTTCTTTTCTGTGGAATACGCTCTCACAATGAGGACAGATTAATATTTGACTCATGTCATTAATTATTTTTTTACAAATACCACACAACGAAGTGAATCGAACTTCTTTTCCCTCTTTATTTTCTAATTTTCTATAAACATCAGCGTAAAAATCCTGGAAGTATAGATTTTTTAACCCATCTCTTCTCTTATCAATATCTCTCTGGCTTATACTGGTTTCAGCATATAGTTCCAATTCCTGTTTTCGTTTCTCCTCCAATATTTCTAAAGCTGATTGGACCTGTCGATTTCTACCCGTTAAACGCTCAAATTCATGTATTTTCTTTAATAGTAGATCTAAATATGGTTCTGACATCTCCATGATTTTCAATTCTATCATTCGATTAATATCATCAGATACTCCATAGAATTTTTTGAGAAAGGTGATAAATTTAGTATTATCCTCCAATCTAACTCTAATCTCTCGGATTAATCCATATTCCTCGGTTGTTCTATTCTTGAGACTGAGATATTTATTTGAGAATTCATCCCGATCAGTTATTCTTATCTTTTCATGCATCTTGAGAAATACAGCATTGATAAATTTATTAATTTCAATCTCAATGGTAGGATCGTTCTCTAGAGTGTTACTAAATTCAATAAATCTTTTTCTTTCTAGATTATCTAGTTCCTCTATTCTTTTCTTTTCTTTCTCTTCCTCAATTTCCCTTCGGACTTTTCTTTGCTCCCGCTGTCGATCCTCTTCCTCAATTTCTTTCCTGCGCCTTATCCGCATTTCTTCATATATTAACCTCTGTTCCTCATCGTCTATTTGTTTCTGTTCCAAACGTATTTTTTCTTGTTCTATTCTCCTATCTTCTTCAATTTTTTTCTGTTTCTGATTCTTATTATCCCTTATTTTAATAATTATGTAATTACTAATTTGATATATCATCAGATTTATGATATATAGTACTAAAACCATTGAGATTATGACTGAGATCCCCAATAATGAAAACAAAATAAAATTAATTATGGTTGAAATGAACCCACTAGATAATATTTTTGCTAAAATGATAATTGGTAATGAGTTTGCTGTAAAAACGAAAACTGTGAATAGGGAAACCATAATCATTGTAAATGGTGTTTCATACCACTCCAGATCAACATCCTCAATTTTAAAAAACATTGCTAAGCTAAGTACGAACAAAACTAATTGTAGAGAAAATAAGCCTACAAGATCCCAAGATGAATAATAATCACTAATGATATCATTAATCTCATTTATTGATCTGAAGATTAAATTCACTATTAAGGGCACTGTGAGACTTACTAGCGTAATTAGAAAGAAGGATCTCTCATCGAATTCATCATCTAATTTATAAAAAATCAATATAATAACTCCAAACAATGTAGTTATAATACCTATTGTGCTGATACTCAAAATCAAAAATAATGATCCAAATGATAGATTTATTTCATCTGGTTGGTAAATCCAACTTAAGTAATATGCAAATCCAGCCAATGCCAACCATATAATGGCACTGAACCATAAACCCCGAGAATTTAAAATGTTAAGGTACTCATCTCGGATATTAGTATCTCCCATGCTCTAATGTTGTCTACTTCTAATTACTATTAAATTCTTTGTCCTTCATTTATCAAAATTCATTTCGACAATCAACTTCCTTGTCTTATTGTACTATCGTTTATTGAATAATATATTAAAATTTTCTCCAAAGGTTGATGAGCTAGTAGCCCTGACTGCGTACAAATCATGCCAAACCCGATAAATGTCTGGTAGGAAATGATTCCGAATCGGTACAAATTACCTTAAACTCTTATTGGTTTTTTATCTTATGGTATAGTCTCGCCATTGGTCAAAAAATAATAACTTGATTATGAAAAAGTCGATATGGGTAAAATTGCTATTTAGAATACGATGAGATCATTTTGATCCAATGAGTTCACATCTATTTCTATTAATCCTGGACAATAAAAGAGATAAGTAGCTCAGCAAGTTGTTTTGGTGTATCTGCTGGGAGAAAATGTGATCCATCTTCAATTATACTCAGCCTTGCATTCTTCAAATCATCTTCCAATCTCTGTGAATGTTCAAGTGGTATGTAGGGATCTTGTCGTCCATGAATTACAAGAGTGGGTACCTCAATATTTTTGATAATATCTGGGTAATCTGCAAAATCAACAGAGGGTGATCCCCAGTTCAGTATCCTGTATAGTGTCGCTCTGCCATGTCTATTCCTGAAATGACCAGAGATTGAATTATGCAGTTTATCATCATAGTTATTCTTGTTTACCATTCCCTTACGTAGCCCAATTTTGAATAATAGGCCCCGCATGAAAAAGATGCTCAGTACTCCGATTATAGGTGTCCGTGAGATTTTAACCAGGAAGGGGATTTTGAAATCAGGATAAACAGGGGGGCTCATCAAAACAAGTTTTGAGACCTTATGACCAAATAGATTCATGAAATCGATGGCAATTGATGCACCAAGATCATGGGCCACTAGTACAAATTTATCAATTCTTAATTCATCCAGTAGTTGCTTGAGATGAACGGCCCGGTCTTTGTGTGTGAAATGTACTGATGGCTGATCAGATTGACCATATTGTAATAAATCTGGGATAATATACCGGAAATTGGGAGATAGGTGAGCCAAGGTAGGTAAATATAATTCCTTTGAAGTTGGTAGGCCATGAAGCAGTAATACCACAGGACCAGCACCACTGTCAAGATATGCCATCCTTCCATCATCCAGTTTCACATAATTGGTTTCAGTCATACTGTAAGTGCTTATGGATCTCTTAATAATGTTTACTCCTGCGAAAATTTTCAGATCTTGATTTCAAAACGAACCCATACGCATTCAACTCAATTTTTCTCAATATTTCTTAGGATATATACCTAAACTCATTTATGATAAATATCATATTATTTAATTATACAAACTCATTGAGGTTTATAATATGTCTGAGAAAAAACGTACTTCCCTTGAGAGATATCATCTCAAACAAAAGATCAGAGAACTAACAAATAAGGAGAGTTTCAATCAGTCCACCTCACTTGTGACCCTATATATCCCACCGGGGACCATGTTATCAGACATAACTGCACTATTACGGGATGAGCTTGGAACTGCAACAAATATCAAGGATAAAAGCACCGGAAAAGCGGTATCTGATGCCCTGAGAAGTATCCTATCAAGAATGCAGTACCTCAAAAATGGTGAGAATGGACTTGCAATATTTGCAGGTATCACTGCTGATGCTCAGAAAGTTGAGTATTTCGCCATTGATGACCCACCAGGAAAGGTGGGTATCAAAACTTATGTCTGTGATGTGATGTTTCATACAGAGCATCTTGAACAGATGCTAGCCCAGGAGGATCAACTGGGTATAATTGTCATAGATCGTGGTGGTGCTTCTTTTGCCACAATCCAGGGAAGTAGTCTGAATATGCTTATGGAGAGAAAGAGTAATGTTCCTGGAAAACACAGCAAAGGTGGTCAGTCTGCGGGACGTATTGAGCGAGGTATCGAGTTACTTGCCAAGGAATATTTTGGTAGAATGGCTAGAGTAGCCAATGGCTTGTATCTTGAGGACCATCCCATAAAAGCTCTTGTTGTTGGTGGTCCTGCAATGTCAAAGGATGATTTTCTACAGCATCCATTCCTGGATTACAGGTTAAAGGAGAAGATCTACAAGGTGTATGATATCGGATATACTGGCATAGTGGGAATTAGGGAATTGCTCGAGAAGGCGGAGAATGATCTAAATGATTATTCAATGGTCAAGGAGAGAAATCTATTCCAAAAATTCCTTGAGGAAATAGGTATCGATTCTGGTAAGGCAATCTATGGAGAGGCAGCAATTAAAAAGGCGCTTGAGATGGGTGCAGTTGAGACTCTACTTTTCAGTGAGGGCATTGAGAGAGTACATGGGAGGATAAAATGTGCTAATTGCAACAAGGAATTCCTTGAATCCAGTACGGAGGCTGATTTCCCGGCATTACAGAGCAAGGTTTCCCGTTTTGCCTGCCCCAAGTGCAAACAGGAGACTTTATCCGTGATCTCCAAGGAATATCTGATAGATGAATTCGAGAGAATGTCCATCGAATCTGGTGCGACATTAGAGGTTATTTCCACTGGTCACGAGGATGGAATGATATTACTTAAGACATTTACTGGAATTGCAGCTCTGCTTAGATTCCCGGTTAATTGGTGAAGTGTCAATAAGATAATCACTAATTGTTAATATCCCTTACCTACATCACAAGATAAAAAATACATAACTACAACAATTAATTGAACACTATGAAACGAAAGAATGTAGAAGAAGCATGTGAAATGTGTTCGACTTCTGTGAGTAACCCTATCCAAATCAAGGTGGAGGGTGCACTTTTACAAGTTTGTCACAAATGTAGCCAGTTTGGTAATGTGGTCTCAAAACCCAGAACGCCTGTGGGTGTTAAAAGACCAATGGCTCCAAAGGGCAGCCAAACAGCCCAAAGAACCATTCCCACAAGACCCAGAAAATCGATCAAATCAGGTAACTCTGATAAGATATTGTTGGGTAATTATGGTGAGGAGGTTAGATTGGCCAGAATGAAGAGAAAATGGACCCAGGAAGAACTTGCCAAGGTCTCTGGTGTTGCCATTCCACTCATCAAATCCATAGAGGCTCAAAAAATCCAACCAACTGATGATACCATCAGAAAGCTGGAAAGAGAGCTGGATATAGAGTTATTCTACACTCCA
>DAOUUM010000582.1 GCA_030668165.1 Candidatus Heimdallarchaeota archaeon | reverse complement strand
ATTTTACCAAATTTATCGCATAACATGATATCAACCAAGCAGTGGAAGTACATTATTGATAAAATTGATGAGCACTATCTTACAAGTTTGTAGGACTCCCCACTCAATGTTAAAGATTTCAATATTCCTTATTCGCTTTTACGAAAATCTTGGAGTATGATTTATAATTATTAATTTATACTAATACTGAGACTGTTGGATAGGAAGACTGAGTATATAGAGAAAATTGATTACATAATCGATAGTATCACAGTTCTACCAAGAGATCTGAGTAAACCTTTCATGAAAGATGCACTCTATTACCGATTACAATCTGGTATCGACACCATGGCCAATCTGGTAAAAATGCTCTGTGCTGATCTTAATATCCAGATGGTCAATGATAGCTCCAATATTGAGAAATTACTCAAATATGAGATCCTAGATACACAGCTCTGTATTGACCTCATCTCAACAATTGAGATACGTGATATGCTGCTAAGTCAAAATGGGACTCTGAATGAACAGGTGGTATTGGAGAACGTTCCCCTTATCTACGAGGCACTGGATACTTTTATTGATGATGTTCAATTATTAATTAGTGATATTTTGGATAAGTGAAGATTTAAATTTAAATTGAGTACTTTCAATTCCCATTATAATGGATGCCGAGTTTCATAATCAGATGAAAATATGCAAAAAATGCAGTTTGCATGAAACAAGAACCCATGTTGTCAGGGGAGATTATGGTCCTGTAGATGGCATCTGTTTTGTGGGTGAGGCTCCTGGATTCAACGAGGATATTCAGGGCAAACCATTTGTTGGAAAGAGTGGAGATCTCCTAAACAAGATGCTGAGCACCATCGGATTAACTCGGAAAGATGTGAGTGTTATAAATATTATAAAATGTAGACCTCCTGATAATAGAACTCCCACCAGAAAGGAGATGCAGACCTGTGGTAATTTGTGGCTTGATAAGCAATTGCAATTCCTGAAGCCCAAACTGATAGTGACTCTGGGTAGAGTTGCACTGCAATATTTCTTTCCAGGATTAGCAATGACCAAAAATAAGGGGAAAATACAGTTTGTCAACTCAAAAATTCCTGTCATGCCAATATTTCATCCAGCTTATGTACTGCGAAATGGACATGCCATGGATGATGAGTACAAGGCAGATTTTGCAAAAATTAGGAAATTTATTGATAATATTGGTGATCTTGGTTCAGTATTAACTCCTTCTAAAAATGCAACGCTGGATGATTTCTTCTAGTTTCCAAATAAGGAGCGAAT
>DAOUUM010000083.1 GCA_030668165.1 Candidatus Heimdallarchaeota archaeon | reverse complement strand
ATTATCTACTGTTACAGCACCTATTGGTAAAATTTCACTGTACTAGATTGATCCTCTACCAACTTTATCATGATTTCCGCTTTCACAAAACAAGGTCATCTTTTTATAGCTTTTATTTAAGAAATTCATCATCTGATACTTCAATTTCCTTGATGATTTCAAAATCTAAATAATTGTCTTGAATATTGTTCCATAAATAGTCTAAATTATGTAGATTTAGGTGAGACAGGGCTAGGAACAGTGTTAATTCTATATTTGAGAACATAAATGGCATTGAAGATGGATACCTAATTTACTTTGGGTTATCTCAACTCAGATCACATTAGTATCAATTATTGGGCAAATAAATCCTTCAATCTGTCAAACTATAAAATAGTCCTCACAATGCATTACTTCATGGATCTTGCTGCTTATAAGAAATCTATATTTGAGGATCTAGATACATTAATTGAAAAATATAAATCTGAGGAATTTCAGGATTTGAATGTGGAGGGTGTAAATGATTTAATCAGTAATTATGTAAACTTCCAAACCATTATAAAATACGGAGTACAAAAGTCTGATATAAAATCAATTGAGGTGACAAGTCAATCAGCATGGTTTCCAGAGATGAATCGTGTTTATATTACACCTCATTCTATTCAGAAGAATATATCCCCTCTTATTGATTTGCCGGATGTATCTGAACACGATACAAGGATCAAATTTGATGAATTTGCAGAGTCTCTTATTCAAAACTCATTTCTAACATACATAAAAGAGGGTATACAACCGGTAGTAATTGATAGTACGTCGTATAACCTTAGGGTCACACTTAATAATCAAAAAATATGGAACTATCATTCTAATTTAATGTCAGAAGACCCTGATTTTGCATCGAGAATAATTATTGAGGTGCTGAAAACCTATATGGGAGAGGATGACGAATATGAGGATGAAGAATATGAAGACGAAGAATCTTAAGGAAACAGATTAATAAATCCAAAGGATATTGATTGATGTCTACTTAGTTTAAATAATCTTTGTAGTACTATCTAGCGTGCAATTAGACAATTCATCCAATCTGATTTACAATAGGTTATTCTCATTGGTAAGTGAGACAAGATTAGAAACCGATGAGAGGATCGAAATCCGATCAAGGTTTTTAATAAATTTAAATTAAGCTTGTTTCTCTTGCTGTGCCATCTCTTCTCGGACCTTGTCCATGTCGAGATCGACTAGTTGGTTAAACACATCTATGAACTGTGGCTTGGGATATGCTCCTACGAATCTTCCAACTGGAACACCCTCTTTGAAGGCCCAGAAAGTGGGAATACTCGAGGCACCATATTTTTGTGCGATTGATGGATGTGCGTCTACATCTACCTTGCCAACCCAGACTTTTCCGGTATATTCGTCGGCTAGTTCAGCCAGTACAGGTCCTACCATCTTGCAGGGTCTACACCATTCTGCCCAGAAGTCTACGACTACAATGGGTGTGTTCTTAATAAATTCTTCAAAAGATTCATCGTTCAGGTTTGTGGGTTCAGTCATTGATTGTGTGGTGCTCATAATATTTTCAGCTCTTTTGTTTCTGATAGCTTCTATCTCAGGATCAGTGTCCTTATCTATCATCTATAATAAGTACGGTTTTCTTATTTATAAAGGTAAGGTTTAGTAACGCTTACCACCCTTGCTAGGATTGGCACATAACCCACCTTCGTATCAATTTCTACTAAATTCAATTATCGATTATTTGAAATCTTACCTCAGAGCCATTAAATCTTTATAATATTGCAATATCACACTTAACAACACTTATTTATGCATAATACGAATAATTATTATGGATCCACTTCCAATGATCGCAATATTAAGTGATTTCAAAGATGATTACTACTCAGCAGTGATGAAGGGAGTGATCAAGGGGATCTGTCACCGGGTGCAGACAATTGATATATCACTGGCATCCAGATTTGACGTGATATCAGGATCCTGGGTTCTTTTAAGTTCAATAAACTATTTTCCGGAAGATGTCATTTTTTTGGTGGTCATAGATCCAACGGTTGGGACCAGCAGAGAGGCAATAGTTGCCAAGATAAATGGACGATTTTTTGTTGCTCCAAATAATGGGATACTGTACTCACTTGTTAAGATGTATCCCTCCGAGGTATTTGAAATTATGCCTGAAAAATTACCAAGTTTTACTTTCCACGGAAGGGATCAGTTTGCACCGGTAGCTGCTCTGATTGCCAAGATGCTGGGACTGGGCGAGGAGATCGATCTATCCAACATAGCTAAAAAATTTGATAATCTCGTCGAGTTGGATATATGCCCTGTGAAACATGATGAACAGGGAATGATTGTTTATATCGATAAATTCGGAAATATTGTGACTAATTTCATCCTGGAGAATACTGATGAGATCGAAACTATCAATATTTACCACCAAAATAATCTGATTGCCAAGCTACCCTATGTGAATACCTATGCCGACCTGGACAAGTATCATTTTGGTACCCTATTGGGTTCCTCTGATACACTGGAACTGGTGGGATATCTTGCGATGGCCAGCAAACATTTTGATATGTTAAATGTTGGAAGTGATATCAATATCGAGATTAATTACAAGGGAAAATAATTAGTAAGAGGATTCTTATTTCCTGAATTTTCTGATTATGGGTATCATTACAAAGAATGAGAATATCACAAAATAGGTATTTACTGGTAATCCCACATTGATAGAGGGTTGATCTGGATTCTCAAGTGCATCAAGATTGTAATTCAAAACATCAATATAGGTGGGGGTCAATTCTCCGGGAAGGGCAACCATGTATGCGATACTTGAATTGGTATTCACAGCCAGTTCCTCAACATCATCGCTTGAATGGGTACGACTTGCAATTATCAAATTTACGTCCTCTGCCTCCATTGCTTCTTGGATATCCTGGATATGTGAAGGAGAACTTTCCACACCCTCTTTCTCCTCGATGGCACCGACTCGCTCTATACCCAGTAGTTTCAATAGGTAGAAGTATGCAGGGTGATCCACCACCACTTTGGTACCACTGAATTCTTCAGACATCTCTGTAATAGTATTGAGGATGGAATCCAAAGTATTCATATAAATCTCATAATTATTCTCAAGAGTTGTCAAATCTATCAATTCAATATCCTCAAAATGATTTTTCATGTTGGTGACCAGTTCCTTGGCTATGTCAGGACCCAACCACAGATGAGGATTATTGAAACCAAGTAAAGGATCTAACTCGCTGTAATCATTACCATCAGTCGAATAAAATACTTTAGCGGCCATCTCAGCGTCATCTTCAATAAAATCCGTCAGCCACTCATCAAATTCAACCATACCAAAAGCAATAATGACATCAGATTCACTAAGTGCAGTCAGCTGGGATGCAGTTAACTCAAATTGATGGGGATCCTGATCCTCACCGATAAGAGTTGTAATTTCAGCATCCGGACCAAGTAGCTGCTGGGACCAATCACCCAAAAAACTCATTGTTGCAACAACTTTTACAGGAGCATCCTGGGCGGATATCAGCTGGGGAGCACTGAATAGTGAGAATACTATTAAGAGACTAACTAGATAATACTTTTTCATATATTACGATGCATCGTAATTTTATATAAGTGTAGTGATTATTTCACATTGATAAGAATATTTATTAACTATCATGAGATATTATGATTGGTGATACATTATATCTGAATTACAGGAATACAATCATTTCAGTATCAAGACCCAGAGTAGGCACAGTCTATTTGACATAACTGATAAGGAAGCGGCTGTATTGATTTTTCTACTGGAATGGGGAAGACCCATCGGTGTGGGAGATATAAACAAATATCTTAAATTTCCACACTCCACCCTCAACTCCCTGATTAAACGATTAACCAAGAAATCAATTCTGAAATGGGAGGCCCATCAATTTGTCGAACTGCAGAATGAGGGTAAGATTGTTGCAGAGCATCTAATGCAGCATCATGTGATACTCGATCATTTCTTCATATCTGCTCTCAAAATTGATGCCAAGGATGCCCATGAAGAGGCATTACGAGTGGCCAGTATGATCTCCTGCGATATCATCGATAAGATGCAGGGACAGATCAAAAATTGTCAACTAAAACCATGTAAGATATATGTTGACAGTGATATAATGGATAAATATCATTGAGGTGTAATTATGGCAACCGTTGATGAATTCATAAACGCTTTACAGTATGATTGGCTACAAAAGGCACTGATCTCAGCCATATTAATTGGTCTGGTCTGTGCACTCATTGGGGTATTCATAGTGATGAGAGGGGTAATATTTCTGGGAGAGGCAATATCACACTCTGCATTTGCAGGTGCTGCCCTGGCCCTCCTACTGGGATTTGAGAACATTTTATTCATGATACTAATATTTGGTGTGGTCACTGCCATTGGTATTGGCTATGTCAATGAGAAGGATTACATGAAGGATGAGATTGTGATAGGTATAACATTTACCTTCTTCATGGCCCTGGCCATATTTTTCATAGGTTTGATGAAAACTTATAATTCCAATGTGCAGTCAATTCTATTCGGAAGAATATTACTGATAACTGATCTTAATTTTTATCTTTTGATTGCATTTTCAGCAGTCATACTACTCGTACTCTTTGGATTGAAGAAAGAGTTGTATACCATGGCCTATAGCAATGAGCTGGCCATAGCTGCTAAAATACCGGTTAGATTGTTGAATTACGTGTTCTTGATACTGGTGGCACTTACAATTGATATATCACTGAATGCAATTGGTGCAATACTTGTATTTGCCATGCTAATCATCCCAGCAGCAGCAGCTTATCAGTTAACCTACAAATTCAATAAATTACTTGTTCTGTCAGCCTTTTTCGGAATCACCTCAAGTATTGGTGGATTGTTTCTCGCATACCTGTATGATTGGGCCTCAGGTGCCACAATTGTACTACTGGCCACCCTATTCTTTGGTATGTCCTTTGTATTATCTCCCAAGAGAAATAAGTTAATTCAAAAATTACTTAGGAAGGAGGATTATTACGACGTGGAACCAGAAATCCAAAAAATCCCACATCATCATGGTAAGGAGGAGGAATACGAGGCATTTGAGGATCACCTCAGACAGACCCTTGTTCTGAAGGAAGAATACAAAAATGATGGAGGTCATGAATAATGGTACAAAAATTAAAACTTGAAAAAGATACAATAATATCTGTAAAGAATGTGAATCTTGCCTTTGGAGAGGTAAAGGCACTGTGTAACATAAGTCTTGATGTTTTCGAGGGAGAATTCCTCGGAATATGTGGACCCAATGGATCTGGCAAGAGTACCTTGCTAAAAACCATGGTGGGCTTACTCAAACCTGATAATGGTGAGATTGAGTTTATCAAGAGAGATCACAAGAAATTCCAGGTTGCCTATGTACAGCAAATGAGAGAGTTTGATCGCAATTTTCCAGCACTGGTCAAAGATGTGGTGATGATGGGTCGTGCCTCACATGCAGGGTTATTCAGGAGGTATGGTCCAAAGGATCATGAGATTGTTGATCAAGTGATGAAACTTGTGGGTGTGGATCATCTCAAGGATAAGCCACAGGGTCAGTTATCAGGGGGGCAATTCCAGAAAGTGGCCATTGCACGTGCCATGGCACAGGAACCAGATGTGATAATTCTTGATGAGGCAACATCTGCACTTGATTACAGGGCCTCAGCTCAATTTATGAATCTCTTAAGAAAATTGAATCAGGAGAAAAATATCACAATCATAGCAGTTCATCATGATCTGAGCATGTTGAAAGAGTATGCCACCCGGATTATTTGTATGGACAGGACTGTTGAGTGGACTGGTGCTCCTGAAGACGCCAAGCTGGATGAGACACTGCTACGATTGTTCTTCTACAATAGTCCTCATTAATTCTATCCACAATCTTTGATTTATGCAAATATTACATATAAAAGATTGAATAAACCCTGTGGTGTAAGTTTACCTATGGGGTGTTTACCCCTAATAATGTGGTTTATGGTTGAAAGTGAAAAGATTAGAATCCTCTTTAAATAAGAGGGTCAATTCTAATATAGATGAACCAGACTATTCTGTATGCGGAACACGTTTCCAAATCTTATAATGGCAAAAAGGATAAAGTTACAAAAGCCCTTGATGATATGAATTTTGATTTGAATAAGGGGGAGATCCACTCATTACTAGGACCCAATGGTGCGGGTAAGACAACCTTGATCAAAATAATGGCAACATTACTTGCCAAGGACAAGGGTACTGTAAATATCATGGGTTTTGATCTCGACAAATCTGAGAGAGAAATCAGACACTTACTCGGCTATGTGGGACAGGACACCGAGAGGAGCGCATATGCAAGATTGACAGCCAAAGAGAACCTGCATTTCTTTGGATCCATGAGAGGTCTGGCCAAGGAGGAGATAGATAAGCAGATAGACAAATTAGTGACCTATCTCGGATTTGAAGAGAATATGAGCAAGCAGTTCATGCACCTGTCTGGAGGACAGAAGCAGATTGTGGTACTTATGAGGTCACTCCTTCACTCCCCACCAATTATATTTCTCGATGAACCCACCAAGGGACTTGACCCCATAATTGCCAAGAAAATCAGAAGATTCCTGGTTGACCTGGTCAAAAAAGAGGGTAAAACTCTGCTACTCACCTCTCACATACTAAGCGAGGTGGATGAGATGTCGGATAGGGTATCACTTATTCACAAGGGTAAGATTGCAATCACAGATACACCTGATGCCTTGAAAGAAAGCGTTGGAGTGACTGATTTCATTGAGATCGAGAGAAATGGTATGTCCATAGATATAATCAATCGCATAAAGAACCTGGATGTCGTGGTATCACATGTGGAGCGTAATGACTGGGACTCGTTTGGAGTATCAGATCCCTTTGATGGTACCCAGGCAATACTTGGAATATTAAAAGAGACCAATTCACGAGTTAGATTCAAACACAAATCCGTATCACTCGAAGATGCCTTCATACACCACATAGGTATGCTTGAGGAATCTTTTGATAAATAGGTGATCTCATGGTTAATGTAATTGAAAGCGAACTAAAGATGTATGAGATGCCTGCCAGTGAGAAGGCCAGGTTATCTATGAGAGTTCCACTAAAAAGAGTGATCTTTGCCAATATGAAAAAGGAGATCCTGATTCAACTAAGATACAAGGCTAATTTTGTTGCTGGTATTGTACAGGCCCTTTTATTTATCCTGATTTTCTGGTTCTTCAGTGTGGCACTGTTATACACCAATCCAGCACTTGCAACCACCGAGGCTAAATTTTTATTTTTCTTGAGTGCTTTTGTAATTGTATTTTACGATGGGGTATTCCTCTATGGTGCAGTTAATACTGTTAATAGGGATCTTTATAATGGAACTCTAGAGAATATATACGCTTTGCCATCATCGAGATACCTCTACTATGCCAGCTCAATCTTTGCACAGAGTCTGATCCTTACCATAATTCTTGCACCATTCCTAGTATTCCTGATATTTTTCTCAGGAGCACCTGGTGTTGATGTTATGCTGATGGGATTGGTTCTTGCTCTGACAATAATTACCATGGTGGCCATGGGAGTATTAATCTCATTGATGGCCATACTATGGAAGCAGGTGGGATCGCTTGTGGGCGTTGTTGGTACGCTCTTTCAATTTGTTGGGGGTATGGTCTTCCCCATTGACTCGCTACCCACAGTGTTCAGATATCTGGCCTATACCTTCCCATACACCTATGCATTTGATCTGATGAGAGTTTACAGTTTCGGGGATAGCTGGACACCCATTATGGACCCCATGTATCAGTGGGGCATACTTGCTGGATTTGCGATTGGTTTCACTTTACTTGCCAAGGTATTACTACGTAAGGTCGAGAAACACGCAAAGGCCAAGGGACTGCATCTACTTTAGGAGGAATTAAAATGGTTACAATTACTAAATCCGAGACCAATTACAATATTCCAATGGATAATATGAGCGATTCTAGTATTTCCAAGGTGATTACCGGAACGATCAAGATGAGATTACTGATCTGGAAGAGATATCCCTCGGTATTTGTGGGTGTTTTTCTTGAGATGGTTGTACTCATAGTCATGTTCAGCATATTCAGTTCTGCCGCCAGGTTTGCGGTGTTAGAAACAATGACTGAGAACGAGATGATGATCTTCTTCATGTCTGGAATTATCCTGATCATGTTTGTCAACATTGCACTGTGGAGCCCTATAAACTCAGTTAATAACGATCTGTACAATGGTACGCTTGAATACGTTTACTCCACACCAGCATCAAGGTTCGGTTATTACGTGGGATATGGCCTAGCAGATCTTATCATCCGATCAGTATTTGTTGTTCCAGTCCTAGTCACACTGATAGTTTTAAGTGATTCTGGATTGATGAATTCTGTGACTATAATTGGTGTGATACTAATGATAGGATTGATGGTAGTATCAATGGGTGTGCTGGTTGGCCTGACAGCGATTGTTTGGAAGCAGACATCAGCCATTGCAGGAATTTTGGGTACATTATTTCAGTTTGTCGCGGGAGCTTACTTCCCCATTCAGAGTCTACCAGTTGCCGTGCAGTATGTGGCCATGGTTTTACCATTTACCTATGGTTATGACTTGATCAGATACTACGCCTTTCATGGAGACTGGGTACCTATATTACCAATTCCAATTATGTGGATAATTCTCCTTGCCAATGCGGTTATCTACTATCTTGTGGCACTAAAAATGCTCAAAAAAGTTGAGAAGAAGGCAAAGAGGCAGGGATTGCATTTACTGTAAAATTGACAAGCAAAATAATTAATGTGAAATAAAAACTGTATACAGAGTAGTACAATAAATATGTGTATTTATGGAGAAATTGGATTAATAAAAATTAACCAGACCTATTGGGACAGCATCGATTTAGCCTGTATGATATACTGTTTGATGCGGCTCTGTTCAATACGCTCACTTAGCTCTGCATTTGATGCTAGAAGTTCCTTCCACCTGACTAGCTCACTCTTGAGCTCAAAATCTTCCTTCTCCACCAGCGGGATAAGGTGATGGATTTCCTTGTCCTGTGCAATTTGACTTGCATGATCTATCTCTTCCT
>DAOUUM010000152.1 GCA_030668165.1 Candidatus Heimdallarchaeota archaeon | reverse complement strand
TGTTAGTGATTTTGCCAAGGGATTTCAAGCCAGCTTGCCTGAGATATTCCCAGAGAGTACCTCTCTGGGTTGTCTTTTCCATGCAATCGAATTGATTGCAAGGGATCTGATTTACTGAAATAGAATTATTTTCCAAATCTCTGAATTCCAAATCATAAATAACAATTCTATTTATTTTATCTATATCTACTAATCCTATTTGTTCAAATTGAGAATTAACATGAAATGTTCCCTTCTCAAAGTATGTTATTTCATCCTGTGCTATTTTTAATCCCTTTTTTACAAAATTGTCCAGCAAAGATTAAAATCAAGTTCTTCAATTTGTCTATAGATGGATTTACAATGAAAAAAGTACGCCCCATAAACAATCAAGGGGAAGATATTGATAGAATTTCCCTAAATTTCTTACTTTCTGAGCATACTCAACATATGGGAAATTTTTGGGCTAATGAAGCCGAGGGACAGAGCCGGGTCAACATTTTTCTGACTTTGTTTACATTAGTCATGACGATTAACCTCGCAATATTAAGTAGTAATGCTGTAGAACGTAATATAAGCACTTTCATCATCATTCTTATTGTTTTATTGTTTTTGGTTATCTATGGTCACATGATTCTTGAAAGACTTATGGAGCGGAATTTCACATCTGATAAAATTAAAAATAATGCCGACAAAACACGTAAATTCTTTAAATATCTGAATGAAATCAATGCAGATAGTGTTGATCCAACGATAAATGGATTCATGAAGGAATACCGGCCGTATAAGGAGAATTATGATATTATAAGCGAAAATCAAAATAAATTTGATTTAGATCTTAACAAGCCAAGAAATGTGGACTATGCATGCGACCCATCTTACTTCGACCTTGGGAACAAAAAATTTGGTATCATATTCCGACCAAAAAAGAAAAAATTGACTCGAACAAATTATGGTATGATCTTGGAAATTATAAATTTTAGTGGACCTGATAAAAATACGAATAAAACTAATTCTAAATCAACTCTTTGGGTTTACAGATGGGAATCGAGAAAACTCATGCGAGGTGGACACGTACAAATAATGATTTTTTTGAATGTACTCACTATTTTGGCTTGGCTTATTAATTTAGTTGGTTTAATAGGGGAATTAGTTTCTGATGTCTCAATAATCTGGTTTTCCATACCAATAATCATACTAATCATCATTTACATGTGCAAAATGCTAAAATGGCGAATGGAGAAGGAATTACGAATGATTCGATCAACTAAAAACCCTATTATCACCCTAGATGAGCTGAAAAAAGTGATCTCTGAAGACGTGATGTTAATTTGAATGAAATTCGTTGGTTCTTTAATGGGGAAATTTCTCACGAACTTGAGGGATGGATAGAAGAGTTTAACTTCCAAAAAAGCAACTTAAGAACAGATTTTTATCTTATTATCCCGAATAATAATCTCGGTATTAAAATCAGAGAAGGGAGGTTTGAAATCAAGCTCAGAAAAAAATCCCAAGATATTCAAGTTGGAGAATTAATAAGTGGAGTCTTGGAGGATTGGTCTATATTTTCAGAAAAGCTCCTTAATTCAAAAATTGAAAGTTTTGAAGGATTGAATGGGCACCAAATATCGATTCAAAAGACTCGTTGGCAGCTTCGATATGAAATGGATCAATTGATACTTGCATCAAAAGAAGTGATTTTGGAACCATCTGAGTATATTGATTATGGGGTAATAGTAGAAATAACTACTTTACTCGCCGAGAATGTACAGTGGTGGACGATTGGTTTTGACTTTGTAGGAAGCTTTGATACTACACAAATCAAACTCATATTGGCACATATATTTCAACAATGCCCTCTTAAAGAAGAAGACCTGACTAAAGACCGATCAATGGGATATCCAGAATTTATTCAAAAAATCCAATCTTCAAAACAGGATCAATAGACATACGGCATATGTTGTTATCAATGAAATAGGTATACCAGCAAAGAAATTAGTCAAATGGATAAATAACGTAAGAAAGAAAATTATGGGGTGGATCCTGGGTGGTGCAGAGACAATTCATCACCCAGTTGGCCCCCACAGCCAAGGTTGGAAATTATTTCGGATTCGCCAACATCTTTGGCAGAATATCCGCTGCCTTTGGATCCTTACTCTGGGCTTTTTCAGTAGATGTACTGAGATTTGATTTTGGATTGAATATCAATATGGCAACAAGAATGGCTATGTTTGTACTAATTGCACTTATGATAATAGGTTTCGTGATCATTATGCTTGGAGTCAGAGATCCCCACAAAGCATTTCTTGCCGGAGGTAGGTCCAATGGTAAGGGTGAATGGATAAATTCTGATGGTGAGATAGTCCCCTTGAAATAATAATGAGTTAAAATTGATTTAAAATCAAACTTTTCGAGATACTTAACAAACAACTATTTTATTTAGATATTTTAAAACTTACACGGATAGATCAATGACTGAACAGGAAGATAATATCCCAATTGGTAAATTTGCCCAAAAATATGTACATAAACTAGGGCCAGATAATACCTTAATGGATGCCATCGAACTGTTCAATGATTTCAGAATCCGTCATATACCCATTGAGGATGGCAAGACAATAAAGGGCATAATCAATCCAAGATCGGTAATACTTGCCCTGTTAGAGAGTGCGGATCCCTCTGTTTTTTCAGAGACCATAGATAAATTCATGGTTGATGATTTCATGGTTGTGGATTATAATACTGACTACTTCAAGGTTGTACAGCTAATCGGAGAGAATCCAGATCTGATTATAATTGTCACAGAAAAGGATTTTATCACAGGAATCTATACTGATCGTGATGTGTTGAATACTGATTTTCCCTGGGTCAATATCACTGATCAGGCACTGCACAGAATTGATTCAGTTGGTTCAAAAATTACTGAATTCAACTCAGTTACATCTGAATCCGGCATAGGTGCTGCTCTTGAACTGATGATTGCTCTGAAAACGGACCATATTGGGGTGATTGAATCCGGTACCAAGATTTTAAAATCAGTATTAATTTTTCAGGATATTATCAAATTCTTGCATCACAATATGAGTAAACTAAACAATGATATTGGTTATCTATTAAATCAATCTGTGGACGTGATCTTTCCACTGGAGCTATTGTACGTCAAAACTCCCAGTTTTGTATCTGGGCTACGCAAGGAATTATATCTGGAGGATGTTAATATTGCGGTACTTATCAATGAACAATCATACCCCATTAAAATAATAACCACCAGGGATCTGGTGTGTTATCTTGTTCATAATTCCAATTTTTTTGATCTGAAAGAAGGATGTAAGCACTGATTTTCATTATATTATTTTTTACTTATTCTCAAAATTAACTCACAATTATTTTATAATTTACCCTAATTCTCAACGAGAATAGCTTATGAGTTACGTGAAGCGCAGAGGAATGATATTAAATCCCTTGAGTATTTTATTTTCCATGATTGTCATTGTAGTAATTATTATCAGAACTGATTGGGAACACCAGTATGAGACCATAAGGCCTCTGAATATTGATGTATTCCTCTACAATTATGAAATAACTATTCTTGTTATGTTCTTTTTATTTTCATTGATACTGATTTTGATACTGTATCCACTCATACGCATGTTTTCACCCATCATCGGGTTATTCATCTCAAAAATTTATTTTGCAGGATCTCAGGTTTTTCTTGACAAGGAGATTAGTAAATCAAAAATTGGTTTAGGATCCTATATGTTAAGATATCTGAATTTAGCTACTTCTCTATTCGCGATGGATTTTCTTATATGCAATTCTTTGTTTGATCATGAAGGGGAATTTCCCAGTATCTATTCTGCAATATATGCTGTTCTGATCCTTGCAATTGTTCAAATATTGATGTGGATACTTGAAGATATTGGAATACGAATTTACAAGGAAACATCAAGTGAGATTTCCTCACCTGTTTCATTTCTTGACAGATTTGTACTTAAATTCATTCAAGCTTCCTCTTTGATTGGATCATTGGCTGTGGTAACCTTGAATGAAGATATCATCGATTCCATACCAGTTCAGATAAGAATAATCTTTGTCCGATCGTTTCTTATTGCCATTTTCATAAAATTAATCTATACCTCATTTTTCCAGTCAAAGGCAAATATTGGAAGATGGAAAGACAAAGGCATTACTATGGGAAAGGTATCGGTAAAATTCTACAAAACTGTAGTACCAGAATGAATTTATTATAGAAAATACTCGATAGCCCCTTCACCATGTCTGATAAATCCTAGAAAACCCAATTCTATGAGATCTTCAATCATCTCTTTCAGTTTTTTATTATCAATATTCAAATGTGTGCAGATAATATCAAATTCCATTGTTTTAATCTTCTTCTCATGTTCAATTATGTATTTTGCAAGTAGGCCCATTTCCTCATTCAAATTGAGCAGGGCAAATGCATCAAGAGGCTTTTGCGGATTATGTGAATTTGATAGTTGCTGGGGGATGATCCTGTCAAGATCCTGCGTAAACTCACTGAATGGCCTTCTATCCCCACGCCATTTAGATAGTTGTGAACCGTATTTTTTAATAAATGCAAGTCCAATCTCGGAAAGATACTCCTCAGTTTCTTCTGCTGCATCAATTACCTTGCAGATAGTCAGTGGTCCAATTTTCTCAAATATAAACTGAAATTTTCCAGATACAATTTTTCTGGGCCATGCACCTGAAATCTCGTAGAATGCTGATTGGAATGCGGTTAGTATGCCGGTTATAAGGCTTGATGGGGGAGCATCTGCTGCCATCTTTTTTGAATAAACACACCTACCATCATCTAAAAAGATGTAGATCCCATGATACCTCATGATTTTACCCTGTGTCTAGACTTGATTGAATATTGGAAAAACATTGATTACATTTGCTCTCAATTTTTTTCACAATTGAATTATTACCACATAAGAGATGAATTGGTCTGGGTTTATTCTGATCTGTAATGGATGCAATTGCATGATCCAATTCTATCTGGAGTAATTCCTCGTCTAGAAACATGATTCCACCATAGGATACCTTTTTGCGGTACTCTGGAATAAGAACCTGAGCATTTATCAGATCTATTATATTCTGTTCCACAATCTCCCTATTCTCTGGTTTGCTTGGTATCTGATTGGCAATCAGAATCGTCTTCAGCCCCAGAGAATTATGGATCTTATCCAAGAATTGCCGGGTACCATGAACATCAGCATTGACAATACGCATCAGGAAAATCATCACATCACACACAGCAATTGAATTAATACTTGAGATTGATAATCCGGGAGGCGCATCAATAATAATATAATCAAAATTCCAGGGTTTCAGTGGTAGCTCATTTTTTACCACTCTCATAAGGATATAGAGATCAGCTAGTAGTTCCTCATGGGATCGATGCATTATCTTGGTGATCTCGGAGGTATCTGTGGAGGCAAGCAGAAAATACAGGGAGCCTTCCTTATCACCATCATGGATAATATGAGTGGCATCTATTACAACCTCATCCAATTTGGCATTATTTAGGAACAAATCATTAATTGTCTTGGTTGGTTTCACATCCAGGTAGTTCTGCATACTAGGTGCGTTGAGATCAAGATCAATCACTCCAACACGGTATCCCTTATTGACCAGATATGCGGCCAGATTGATAGTGTAAAAGGTTTTTCCGGTACCACCTTTATGAGAAGCTAATGAGATCACTACAGTCATTTAGATTATGTCCTTGTAATAATTAATTTGACGAGATTAAAAAATGTGTTTCTGACTAAATGTCTGTTTAATTGGTTTTATCATTTTAATTTATTATTATTTAACTTATTTTTTAATTTTAAGCATTAACGTTTGAATTTTCTTGCAAAAACAATTGAAACTCCAAGAGAAATAATTGAGAACCAAATGGTGAAACCTGGTACTTGGGGGGCGGGAGAATCAGTCTGAGTCGGTGTAGGTGCTGATGGTGTACTTGTTACAGGAGTTGTAGTTGTTACAGGAGTTGTAGTTGTATCGTCATCCACGGGTTCCTCAACATCAAGAGCATCATAATTCACATTGAAATCAGGATCATGGACAATTGAGTCACCACCCCATGCAGGGTAGGTAACTACAATCAGATGTGCAGCATAGTAGAAATCAACATCTAGTGTCTCCACAAGTGATAAACTTGAGGTTCCTGCTGTGTCACCAGATTCAGAGTTAAATGGAGATGTTCTCTCTCCCTCAAAATGACCGGCTACTTGTATCAATGTAATTGCCTCAAATGATGCGGTTTCATTGGTTGTTCCACCCAGTGTGTAGTACTGTTTGGGACCGGTGACATCTATTTCTGTTGCAGGTTCTCCACCAATTTTAACACCGAGAACACCAAAAGCACTCGTCTCGGTAGCATTAACCGTCTCATTGGATTCGGTCGCGGTATAGGTTGCTTGGATGGCAAAGAATTCTGATTTGAGTATCAGTGCCAGTGAAAGATCACTCACAGCTTCTGCAAGTCCAGCATCTGCTACACCACCATAAATCCATGTGGGAGAGATAGAAGCATAACCGGTTGCTGCATTTACAAGAACTCTGTAAGTGTATGCAATATCCTCGAAATCAGTTACAGCAGTACCATCTGCCATATTCACCCAAGTTACTGGAAAGCTGGTGTAATTAACACCAAAATTGAATTCCACTGTTCCATCATCATGTTCAACTGGATCAGTCCATGTGAAGGTATTGTCTGATGAGGCATCCACATCACCAAAACCAAATTCCTCGTAATTGAAGAAGGTATCAGTATGATTGATATTTGTGTTGGTAATGTCCACACCATAGCCAGGCATCTGAAGAGTCTCATTATACACATGAGACCTGTAGTATGCGGTGAATTCTTTGGATTCATAAGCCTCAGCAAGACCGATATAGCTGACTCTATCCTGAGAGGCAACTCCAATACCATCTGCATCCAAACTCAAATCGAGTTTATCGTTGTTATTGGCATCATTAAATGCTACCATGGAGGTCATACTCTGAATACCCCACACAGCCAAACGAGCCTGGATGGAGGTTG
>DAOUUM010000121.1 GCA_030668165.1 Candidatus Heimdallarchaeota archaeon | reverse complement strand
GCTTGAGTAATACTCACAAGGTAGAATTAATTTACTTGAGATCACCGAACACAATAGAGGCAAAAAAAGCTTTTGAGGAACTAGAAGATGTAAGTTCATTTGTTTTGGATAGAGATATTACATTAGCAGAGGTCGTTTCAAAAATACAAAAAGCTGTCTTAATTGTGGATTCAATATTTGGAATTGGAATAAAATCAGAAATTCGGGCTCCTTATAGTGAAATAATTAAACTTTTTTCAGAAATTAGCAGTGAACAGCAAATAGTTTCAGTGGACATTCCCAGCGGAATGGACTGCAACACAGGTGAATGGTACTGTGAATCATTCATTCCACATGATATCGTGACCATGCAGTTTACGAAAAAATGTTTTCTAACATTATCAGATGAGTCTAATATTAATATTGTAGATATTGGCATAAAATCAAGATCTGGTTTTGTGACCTCAGAATTTTTGCTCAAACAATTTTGGCCGAGAAGAGATCTAGATTCTCATAAGGGGCAAAATGGGCAGATTATGGTAATTGGAGGCAGTGATGAGTTTACAGGAGCTCCAGTTTTGTCTGGTATGGCTACCATGCGATCTGGAGTTGATACCTTGCGTATTGTGGTCCCTGAAACTATTAGAGATATTGTAGCAGGATATGCTGAGGACTTCATTGTGGTAAAAGTGCAAGGTGAAAGAATTACATCTAAACCATTCAGAAAATATCGGGATATGGCTATCGCACGCCATGATGTGATCTGTATCGGGATGGGTATGTCTAATCATCCAGATTGTAATAAATTTACAAGAGAATTCTTTGAGTTTGCCAAAGATAAGGTAAAATTTGTACTGGATGCTGAGGCCGTCCGTGCCTTTAGAAATAAGACTGAAAGTCTTAAAAATAACTCAGGAGTGGTAATCACTCCTCATCGAGCAGAATTAAGAATGATGCTTAAAGAGAAAATTCCTGAAAAGATGGAGGATTTGATCCCATTCCTCGAGGAAAAGGCAAGAGATCTAGAAGTTACAATACTTATGAAGGGAAGAATTGATATCATAACAAATGGATACCGAACTCTATTAAATGAAACCGGTCATCCAGGAATGACAGTTGGTGGCTCTGGGGATGTTTTGGCAGGTGTTGTTGCAGCAGCAGTTAATTTTATTGATGATACATTTATTGCTTCTGCAGTTGGCGCTTATCTAATGGGAAGGGCTGGAGAACTTGCTGCAGAGAAATATGGGAATAGTCTAATAGCTTCAGATATTATTAAAGAAATACCAAACGTTCTGAAATTTTATGATGTTAATAGATAATTTATTATTTCTTACCCTTGGTTTTTTTCTTTTGCATTCTCTGTTTGAAATCCCTCGAGCTACCTCGTTTACCTGATTTTCCTTTCCCTCTTCCACCCTTGGATCGCATCTTCTTGACCCGATCATTATTCTCAAGATGTAATTTTATTGCAAGGAAGAATAAACTGACAAAATCTCTAACTGGTGGATCAGTTGTACCCTGAAACTGATAGGTGACAGAAAAATGAGGATCGGTGGCCTCTTTTGCCCTGCTCAGATTCAAATGTTCCATATATGGTTCAGCCTTCAACATTAAGGAAACAAATTCTTGATTGTCAACAAAATGGGAAACAAATGAATGAGTCTCAGATTTTATCATGAATTCATCATCTGCAGTGGATTGTACTGTGGCAATATCCTCGAATTTGATAAAATGATCAAATCGTTGACTGATATATTTTCCTCTTCTATAGGGAACAATATCAAAGGAATAGGCAGGGTCTTCATTTCCAAATTCCCCAGCAAATTTCGATCCTATGAATAGTTTGTCCTTATCTTTGAATATCTTTCCAATTAACCATTGTATGATGAAAGTGCGGTTTGATAGTTTGAGATTCAAGGTCAGAATTTTAATTCTCTTATTTTTCGATTTGCATCTGTATTCGTATTCATCAGGTCTAATCTTTACCCTCTCTACCGCATATCCTCTACTTTTTAAAGCGGCAGTAGCGATTCCCTCAATCTCCGTTAGAAGTTTTTTATTAGTTTTAATTCCACGAAAGTAAATGATTGCCATTAATACAATAAAAACCAGTAAAGGTCCAAGATTGATTAAAATATCTAACCAAAGATTAGGCACAATTAATCTTAAAATTACACTATTCATAACATTATGTTATGTTACACATCATAATTTTTTGATTTAGTTGTTATTTCTAGGTAATCAAGTAATAGAAGAGTAATAAATAGTTAAAATTATTTCAATTTTCAATTCTGGTCCAGGTTTCAAATTTGTATTCATCATCTCCCTTGTAGAATTTTATTCTGAATGATTCACTGATTACATTTTCATCTTCTATCCTTTTGGTCTCCAAAACAGAATCTACTATCGATTCAATTACACTCCTGTTCTCTTTTGGGATAACTCCTGTATCAGATACCAATAAAACCACTTGATCTCTTTTGTTAAATCTTGCTGATTGAGTTTGGGTAAAATTGATTAGATCTACTGGTTTGGTGTAAATGGCGAGCAAACTATACGGCCAAATAATAAATCTAGATTCTGGAAATGCTTTTGATATCTCATTTAGTTTAATTGATAACATTGTCAAGTCATTAGCAGAGTTCAATATGTGGGCTCCAGGTAGTGGATCCTCATTTTTTACTCCTCTGAATGAGTACATATCTACAATTTGCAGCTTCTCATTAAAAATCGCATCGTTTACTATCATTCCAGCTTCTGGAAAGAACCCGCTTAATTCCTCGACCAGATCATTTGCAGAAGTAATCAGTGTTACAATGCACACTGTCTCTCCCTTCTCAAAACCATCGAAAATAAACTGCTTGATGAACATGTTCCTCTTTTTAGATAAATCACCAAATATTGCAAGTGTTTTACCTTTAATATTTGGTAAAATATTATCAATTGTCAGTGCTTCTGCCATATATGCTGTTAGGGGAATTCTTACTAATAATCTATCCCTTGCTAGAGTAAATATTTTAGCAATCCTGTGTCGATTTTTGTATCCACGCTTATTGGAATGAGAGGATGAAAATATGAATTGATCCTCATAATAAGTTCATAATTTACAGTTTAACTTCTAATGCATTTTATATTCTTCAGATATAAGCGAATTAGAATTACATGGATATTAATGAGGCAATTATTTTAGCTGGAGGAAAAGGGACCAGATTAAGATCTGTGACCATGAATGAAATACCTAAAGGACTGGTCAAAATTCAGGAAAAGGCCATATTACGATGGGAGATCGAGTGGTTAGCAAAGCATGGAGTGAGAAGGGTAATTCTGGCTATCGGTCATTTATCAGATAAGATAATTGGGGAGTTTGGTAAGGTGGTGGGGACACCATACGGTGAGGTTGATGTAAAATACAGTATAGAGAAAGAAAAACTCGGTTCAGGAGGGGCAGTTAAACAGGCATCCGAGTTTATTTTGGGGAATGCTTGTTTCATAATAAATGGAGATATTCTATCCAATGCCAATTTAACTGATTTAATTGAGATTCATAATAAAAATCATTCCAAAGCAACTATGTTATTGGTTAAAATGCGATCTCCTTATGGTGTGGTTGAGACAAAGGGTAATTTAATTTCAAAATTTGTCGAAAAACCATTACTACCCATTACGATACACAGCGGTATTGATATTATAAATAAAGAGATATTTATTGAATTCCCTGAAAAGGGTCAGATGGAAGATACAATATTTGTAGAATTAGCAAATAGAGAGGAATTCTATGTGTATAGGGCTGATGAAAATACATTTTGGAATTCAATTGATACTGAGAAGGATTTCAAAGATGCCAATGAAAAATGGCCTGGTCTATAATAATTAAACTAGATCGTTTTTAGCCACTTGATGTAATTATGCATACCATCTTCAAATGAATACTTTTGTCTCCAACCTAGTTTTTCTAGTTTTGAACTATCAATTTCTCCCTTGATAACATCCCCTTTCCAGCCTCTATCTCCGCCGGTGTACTTGTATATTGGATTGAGATTGAGTTGTTTTGACATCTTCTCAGCTATCTCATCCACAGATTTTGTTGACTGAGCTGCCATATTGTATGCTTCAAACGTATTTCCTTCCCTGGAAGCCGCAAAGAGAAATCCATCTACACAATCCTTTACATAGAGATACGACTTAGTCTGTTTACCATTACCCAATATTTTCAAGCTACCAGGGGTAATTTTTAATTTATTGAAAAAATCAAACATGACACCATGTGTAGATCTCTCACCAAATACATTTCCAAATCTCATCGAGGTAGTTTTCATAGCATATAAATGTGAATAACTGCGGAGATACATCTCAAAGGCAGCTTTAGCTGCACCATAATTTGAAATTGGATTCAATTGTTGATTTTCTGGAGTTGGAAAGATATCTGTTTCACCATAAACAGTACCTCCAGATGCAGAAAATATAAATTCCTTGATACCATTCAGTCTGGACAATTCAAGTAGATTCATAGAACCAATAATATTAGTCTCAAAATCCATGTAAGGATGTTTGACACTGATTGGGACACTTGGCTGTGCTGCTAGGTGTATGACTGTATCATATTGACGCTCTGAAAATATAGGTTCTAATTCTTGATAATTTTGAATATTAATTTTGAAAAATTCTACTTTTCCATCTCTAATATAATCATTGATATAATGTGTATTAGTGCCCGCGGATAGATTATCAATTACTATTATCTGCTTAACATTTTGAGTCATTAATTCATCAATTATGTGTGATCCGATGAAACCGCATCCACCTGTCACGATGACAGATTTGGCCTCAAAGTATGGAACCATGGTTTAATTATTAATGCTCGGTATAAGATGTTTTTCTTTCTTTTATATCCTATCTAATAATGAAATTACACTACCACAGAAATCAATTGCCCGATAATAAAAATTATCAATTTCGGTATCAATACCCTGTTTCAAGAATCCAGCATTCATGACAAGTTGTGAGTCCAGTCCCTCAACAGGTTCAGTCTCCGCTAAAAAGACGACATCAGGCATACTTACATAAGCATGTTTCTCCAATATTCTGTATGCCTGTGCGGTAGACAACACTGCATCAACAGCCAAGAACTCTTTTTCATTATCCAAAGTTTCTTCATCTTCAGGAGTTTCTACAGCCATAAAAATAAATGAGGTCAGTTTTTCGAGATATTCCTGTATCATTCTGCGAGCACCCTCTCGTAATTGATCTTTTGATACATCAATATCTTCAAAGGGGTTTTTACCCAATAATAAAGTACCTGTTTTGAGTGATATCGCTCTAATAGAAGAGAACCCATTGAGTGATTTTCCATCAGGTAGCTGATCTACTGTGTATATGTCATGATCAAGCAAGGTGGAAAATAATGGGTTTTCCATATATGAATTAATCTCTGTTCCTATTATTTGATAGAGTTCAGATAATGGTTTTGAAATCTCCTCTATTGATTTGAGAATTATAAAAAAATCAATATCTGATACTCCCGCATACACCCTTTCAGAGGCAGAACCTCCGTATACTAGTAAACTGACTAAATCATCACCTAATGATTTTTGTATTGACTTAGAAAATTTTTTGCTAAGCATTTTATACTCTAATGGTACTTCGCTCATATTAAATCCTTATATACCATTATTAAGTATCAGTTATAATATTTATTATTCTTATTTAAGCAAGTGTATTAAAATCAATTCTTGATAAATTAGTGATTTTCAATTAAGGCGGAGACTTCATCATGCAAAAATGAGTACATTTTGATGAAGGATTCAATATTCATTTTTCTCCACTCCTCGATCGAGTTAAGGGATATTATATATAATTCCTCTTCAATTGGCTCTATCATTGAATTTTTCAAATAACCATTTTGAATAAGAATCTGTATCAACTTACTTAATCTATTTTTTGGAAATTCTGGAGTCTTATTTAATTTAATATTTTCCAGATCAAGAATTTCTACATGTTGATTATTAACTATTAATACATTTGAGTTGACAGTTTTTGTTTTATCGATTGGTTTTTCTTGAAATGAGTAAACCCGATTATTATCAAGATTTATCGATACTAGTCCTACTCTGTATTTCAGTCCCTTAAAACTGAGTAAGGTTGCCTTATTTTCTTTAATTAAATGTTCAGTGATTGCTTTGTTGTAATTTGCATTCGAAAAAAATAGTCCATTGATAATGAAAGTATGCTCAAGATTCTCCTCTCGATTATTTATATACGATATAACATTATCTTGATGAAAATTCAAGTCTATATCTTGATAGGTATTTTCATAATACAAGTTCAATCCCTTAAAATTTTCTTCAGATATTACATTTATTTTTCTGATTCCACTTCTCTTCAAATGCAGGATCATCCAATCAAGGTTTGGCAAATTATGTTTTGGATCTGTGGTGAATTGATCCCCAATTGGGAGTAATCCTGGATGCAGGAAAGTTGATATTGGATAAAGGGAGCTAGTCTTTTGATACCAAATTATGGCATCAACATTTTCATGAATATTCGAATTCTCAGACCTCATTGAATTCTCTCTCCTCCAAACATTGTGTCTAACATATTTTGATCAATAGAACTCAATCTCTCAACACTCCCAATATCCATCCATAAATTATGTTCAATGTATGCGGACAACGTACCTTCATTTACCATTATTGGTAATAAATCACCAGAGAGATCTATATGAGTTTTACTTCTTTTGGTCACCAGTTCTTCAATATGATCTATAACACTGTAGTGAAGTATGGAGATCCCTGTATTGGCATAATCTTTGTGAGGCGGAGTCCTTGAGACTGATTTTACATTATTTTCTTCCACCTCGACTACTCCCTCTGAAATTTTCCATTCAGGATCCACCCAAACAGACCCTTTAGAGCCACTTTTTAGATAGAAATCGTAAAAATTGATAAAATTTAGATTTGTTAATATATCTGTGTAGTAGATTAATAAATTTTCTTTATTTATCTTATTTCTTATGTTGTATAAAGCTCCACCAGTTCCAGAGAAATTTGGTGAATCAATTACATATTGAATGGAAATTCCCTTTTTACTCCCATCACCAAAATATCTGCGTATCAGATTGTCTCTGTAACTCACAAGTGTGATGAAATCCCTAATTCCAAAAGAATACAAATGATCAATCACTATTTCTAATAATGGTTTTCCATTTTTCCCAACTGGGACCATGACTTTCTGAAAAAAATCAGTTATAGGATATAATCTACTGCCCTTTCCTCCACAAAAAAGAATTGCTTGCAAGTTTTCCATAAACAATATTTACTAATTATCCGGTCTTTTTCTTTTTTTCCTTCTCGGTCTGGGTTTTTTACGTCTTTCATCAACGGATTGTTTGATTTCTTGAGCTTGCTTCTCAGCAATCGACTTTTCTGCCTCCTCTCTCGAGGTTATTGCTTTGCCCTCTTTGAGTATTTTTTGAATATCCGATTCTTGAATAATCAATTCTTCAGATTTCACGAGGTAATTCTGGATCTTGGAAATCATGTAAGAGACACCGAGCATAAAGAATATCAGTGGAATTAAAATTACAAGCATTCCCTCAGGTTCATATAATTCGAGAGAATTAGTAACAGCTGGTGGAAGATTAATAAAACCGAGGACTTTGGAAGAATTAAGGACCATCCATGTAAATCCAATGAGTAGAACAACCCTGAATATCATGGATGAAATAACAATCATTAGCACTACAAATGGATTGAATGCTTTGGCTGCCGAACCACCTAATTTATCATCAAGATTTCTATCATGAGCCAGTAGACCATCATGATATCTCTGAAGACGTCCAGT
>DAOUUM010000223.1 GCA_030668165.1 Candidatus Heimdallarchaeota archaeon | reverse complement strand
TTATTATCTCCAATAATCCCCTTAATTCTTGAATAATTCGTGAGTTTTTTTTTATTTCTTTTTCAAGCATGTGTTTATTATCTCTTTCTACCATGAGTTTTTCAAACACATTCTTATCCTTTTCAGTATAATCCTTCATAAGATATATTTGTTCTTCTCGCTTTTTTAAATTAGCTTCGAGGTTAATAATTTTGGACTTTAATTGTCCGACAATATCTTGTAAAGAAATTACATCATCCTTTGCTTCTATCGTGTCTAAATACAAAATCTTAAGATTATCTAAAAGATTTTCATCACACGCAGGGCATTTTTTCTGATTTTCAATCCATAGATTACATTTGACATGATTGACATATGAGGCCATAGAGCATAATTTTGAAAGATCATACCCATATCTCGTTCTTGGGGGGGTTGATGAGTTATATCTTCATCATCAACCAAGATATGTCCACTTGAGGGTTCCACAAAACCTGCTAATGAACGCAGAATTGATGTCTTTCCACATCCTGAGGGCCCAAGTAGGGTTACAATCTCAGAATCTTTTATCTTCAGATTCACGTCTTTTACAGCGTGAAAATCACCATACATAATATTTAAATTTTCAATAGTTACTTCTACCATAATATCACCTTATATTCCAGTAATTGCATCAGCCCTATTCTTCAATAGAAGATTGGTAGTTAGTAAACTGATTGCCTGTAAGACCATGAGAAAGACACCGATTGCGGCTAGTTCACCAACTTTTCCGCTGGCCTCACTCATTTTCCATGTTAATGTTCCATATTTCGAACTTGAGATTAGTACCAGCGTGGTACTCACCTCACTCATATTGTAAACTAATGATACTAGAGCACCACCGATTATATTTAAGCCGATCAATGGTATAACCACCTCAGCAATGATCCGTATCCGCGAGGCACCCATATTAACAGCTGCTTCTTCCATCACCACGTCTGTCTGCTGCAGTCCAGCATAAACTGCCCGGACTGTAAATGGAAACTTCCGTATGGTATAACTAATAACTAGTATTAACCCAGGGAATATGATTGGATTTAATGTCCATTCTCTGAAAACAGTCCCACCAATTGTAAGAGATCCTGAGTCTCCAAACATACGTATATAACCAATACCCAACACAATTCCAGGAATGGCGATAGGTATTGTAACGAGTGTATCAAATGCGGTCTGACCCTTGAATTTCTTCCTATTTGCCACATATCCTGCAAGGGTAGCAAGTACCATAATTACTGCAGTTGATATTAATGAGTAAATAAGCGTATTTTTAACAAATAATCCAAATCCTTTGTCTGCATCAAATAAATATCTATAGTTCTCAAACGAAAGATCGAGAGGAAACACTTGAGGTTCTGCCATTGACGCAATAATCACACCAATATGAGGAACTAATGCGGTAACAAGTAGGACGAAGAAATAGATAGCCAAACCTATTTGAAGCATAATTCCTGGTTTGATTGTTCTATACTCACCGGCCCTACCCTTACTTACCATAGAATACTGTTTTAATGATACAAATTTTCGGATGGCAAAGAAACCAACAATTGCAAATATTAGCAGAAATGAACCAAGAATGATGCTTTCCTGAGCAAGATCGCTTGTTTCAGAACCTGCAAAGATATGTTTGGCTATGTAATATGTAATCGTCTGTTTTGCAACTACATCACCGAAACCTGCAAATATAATAGGGGTTCCAAGATCCTCCATTGCTAATATAAATACCAATATGCTTCCAGAAGCTATCCCAGGCATGGCCAGGGGAAGGGTAACAGTTCTCAGAACTCTTAGTTTTGATGCACCTAAATTCTCAGCAGACTCTTCAAGGCTGGGATCATTATTCATCAATGAGGAATAGACGTTGAGATAAATCAAGGTGAAATAATGCATCACCTGTACAAAAATAATTGCCACAATACCCTCAAGTATGATTTTTATTCCAAATACTGGGGCTAAAAAGTGTTCATTAATAAGACCTTTATCTCCAAACAAAGCCATAAAACCAACACCACTTACAAATGGTGGAAGAACAAGTGGTATTAGTAATAAACCACCAAGAATAGTTTTACCCCTAATTTCAATCCTTGCCATGATAAGAGCCGTAGTAACTCCAATAACCAATGATAAAAATGTTGTAAAGACACCGATCAGGAGGGTATTTAGGAATATGCCTAGGTTGGCACCTCGTATCATGTAAACATCAACATCCTGACGATGATCCAATCTGATGAAATATGATTCTTCGCCCCCAGAGGGATTAAAGAATAGAGGATTTGAAAAAATTGCACCGATAGTATCAAATGCAAATTCTCCTTTAACATATACAGCAGTAACCAATATTGAGGCAAGGGGAGCTATCAAAAAGTACCCAAAAAATGCAGTTATAAATATAATTATGGACCAAGATAATCTATCCGATTTGAATGTGAACCATATTCTCTTAAGAAATGTAGGTTTTGCTCTTGTCACTACAGTTTCAGTGGTAAGTTTTTGTTCAGTCAATAAATTAGTAAATTTTAGCCTATATTAGAATTATTTCTATGGGTTTAGTATTATTATTGAAATAATAACATTATCTTCTATTTTTTCTTCTTATTAATTGTATAATCATTACTGATGCAATCATGCCTACAAATACACTGAAAGCATTTAGTGGAATATCTGTTGTTGTTGGTGCAACACTTGATGCGCTGACTAGTGAAGTTAAAGTTTCAGTACCAGATACTGAGATGACTGTTTCGTCTTCAGATATCATCTCTTCTGCCCTTACGAAATTTGCAGTGACCGTCTCTGTCCATTCACCTTGTTTAGTGACCCTAAAAGCAGGATCATCGACCATCCTCTCTTCAATCTCTATTGCATATTCCTGGGTTATCGCGGGTTGTCCAAAAACGGCATTGATTTGATCAAATCTATCATCTGAAAATCCACCACCCTTGTAAGCATTCATAATATCACCCCAGGTGGCTTTCAATGCTGTATGTGGAATGTCAATAGTAGCTTCAAAGTGGTATCTCATTGTTTCTTCTAGTGAAAGAGCTAAGTCTTCATCAAATTCAATTCCCTCATTAAGTAAGGTCTCGTTGTATATTCCATATATAACATCGATATCACTCCTTTTCAGTGCAAAAGGTGCACTAAATGCATCTTGTCTAATCGGCATCCTATTTATACTTGGATCTAACCATAAGGCCTGTCCATCTTGACTATAAATAAACTCAATAAATGCATTTGCAGCGTCTTCATGTGGTGGAGCCTTGGAATAAGAAATGGGATCACCATTTACAATTGAACCATTTGCTGGTACTATATACTCAGTTGCAGGATTTTCAGTCATAGCGATTAGACCGTAGAAATCTATGGTAATGGCTACCGCGGTTTCTCCAGTTACGACTGATGTTCTTGTCTCGATCGATCCACCATAAATTTTACCATTGCCTGCCATATTATAGAGAATTTGCCATCCTCTTTCCCAACCATATTTTTGTAGAATAATTTGATATATACGAGTGTTACTTGTTGTATCAGGAGCATTACCCATTCCGATGTTGGCTTGAGATACTGATGTGAAGAAATCAGGACTTGCAAGATCCTCCCATGTAGATGGTACTGGCAATCCTCTTGCTTCTAATTCATTATGATTTACGGTGAACCCAAAGCTAGAAATTGCACTCGAAGCCCACATCATCTCATCATTATCATTATAAGACTTCATTTCGGCACCTGCAATCAAATCTGGAAGAACGCCATTGATTATGCCAAGCAAAGTTGTATTAGTAATAGGTTTGATAGAACCCTCAGCTGCTAAATTGTTGAACAGGGTAGGTCCTCCACCCCAACCTAGTGAGACGTCAAATAAAGGATTTGACATTGCTTTGGAAAATCCATCGTATGTAGTGATAGGTAGAATATCAACTTCATCATTACTTGTTATTCCCACTTTTGCTGCATATTCAGATTTCACAAATTCAGCAATAAATAAATTAGTAATTGCACTATCGTGTCTCGTTACTATTGCCAATTTCGTAGCATTTGTTACGGGAATTAAATCCTCTTTTTCCTCTGCGACTGCCACCTGCATATTTAGTGAGGGGATTAACAGAAGAAGAAATAACATTCCGGTTAAGTGTTTTAATTTCATACTTATGTTAGACATTTTTTATGTTTTAATAAATTCATTCGATCAATCAGTTGAGGTTTGAATAATTCATCAGACAATCGATAGCAGATTGAAGAAGAATGTTTGGATGTTAAAAAGATGAGTCATTTATGAGTTCAATAGTCTGAATCATATTTTGCAAAATCTTAGCGAAAAATATAAATCGAGATATATAAAGCTATTTGACAATCTAAAGCGCCTTCTGAAAGAAATTAACATTTTATAGCAAATATTGTTAATAATTTAAGAAGATAATTTTACATGCTAAGAATATTTTAAAATGAAGCTGGGATTGATTTCAAAGAATAGTAAAATTAAAATGATCAAATTAATAAAATGAAAACCGTCGATTTTAAGTATAATATCTTTTTTTTTAAGATTACACTAAAACTGTAGAATACTAATTTCTACTGTTAAAGAATTTATGGTGATTATTCTGAAAAACAATGTTAAAATACTAACTGTGTTTATTGTAGGGTTATTTGTTCTTGCTGGAACACATACCCCTGTTGCAGGCGAGTGGCATAAACCATTCGTTACTGGTACTAAAATCCTGATACATACAGGAAATGGAGCATCTTACTTTGATGTTGAAGGCTTCACTACAAACTATACCGAAGCTGGAAACATCGTCACCGTTTCAGACACATATGATTTTGCTGATCTGGTTACTGATGGTTTTGATGCCGTTTTAATGCCCCACAATGTGGGTTATGGTGCTGACAACCTAACTAATTTGGATACCTGGTTTGATACCGGGGATAAATTATTATGGGTCGCTGGTGATTCTGATTATGGAGGATACTTCCTTGCAAACGAATCCAACCCAGTAATGGCTGAAATTGGTTCCCAACTCAGATTGGATGCTGGTGCTATTGATGATATTAATTCAAGTGATGGATCCGGATACCGTGTTATTGCAAATGCCACAGGTGCATCATCCGCAATGGTTGATTATGTAACTGCTGGATTTAATGGCACAATATTCCACGGTCCTACCTCAGTGAGTTGGTTTGATGGTACTGATTACAAAGATCTTAGGAATAAGACTGACATGACCGGTATTGAGATTATTATCAAGACCCACACTACTGCAAAAGCACTTGATCAGGATCTTTCAATTGGTGATGATGATTTCTATGCATACAGTGAGGTAGAGGGTAGCTACCCAATGCTAGTAACTGAGATGATAGGAGACTCTATGGTTGTAGTAAGTGGAGAATCTAGCTTCACAGATTATAAGTTCATGTATGGTACATTCTATGAGAAAAGTGGTAGTGCTCACAACGGAGCTGAGATTGTTGATAACATATTTTACTACTTCTTCTCAGTCCTAGGTGATTTTGATGCAGCCATATGGACTATTACTGAGACTGAAACTGAAACTGAAAC
>DAOUUM010000429.1 GCA_030668165.1 Candidatus Heimdallarchaeota archaeon | reverse complement strand
TGAAGGGGATTGATATGGCTATGCTGATTATAATTACCAAGACGGAAAACGATATTTTTCTGAAGCATAGAATGGATTTTGCAAAAATATTTAGGGAATTCTTTGAAAATATCGAATATCTTGAGGATATCACAGCTGATTCATTAAAAAAACTAAAATTAATATGTTTTGAGTGTTGTAATCAGTTAAGTTAGTTTTGAATTCTATTAACTACCAGCCAATCCCCTCATTGATAAAGAAGCCAAATAGTAATCCTGCGATTGTTGTAAATAATGCCACAAGAAGCACATAAACCATATTTTTCTTATCCCCTAGATATTTACGAGTGACCAATATTGATTGAATTGATAATTCCGGATCAGCCAACAAATAAGCTAGTAATGGTCCTCTTGCCATTCCAAGGTCAAGGAATGTTCTGGCAATGGGAACTTCCATTAAGGTCGGAAAATACATAAATATTCCAAAAAATACCGCTATAAAATTAGCAGTAACCGTATTTGATCCAACAAGAGTTAGAATGTAATCCTGGGGCACAATAAATTTAATAGCACCTGCAAGGGTGACTCCAACTAGAATTAGAGGAAATATTGATTTGAAGAATTCATATGTTTCTCGCATCCACTCCTTTACATCATCATTATCAAGATATTTCTTTGTATATATTTTGATTATAACGGTGATTATGGCGACAAGTAGTATCTTTACAGCCATATTGGACAATGCAGTCGAGATTGATAAATTCCCCAGGTACACAATGTTTGTGTATGGTTCAATTCTTGATGTACCTACAAAAAGAGTAAACACCAGCCATAAAAATAATCCCGTGGACCTATTGAATTCTAATCTGGCTAGTAACAGCAGTGATAGTACACCTGTAACAAAAGCAGTGTAAAGTATCCACTCAACCTCAACAAGTACCAAAACGAGTCCAGAGAACAAGTTTAGAATAACCAGAGAAGCTATAATAAAATTCTTGAGATTCAATTCTATCGAATTCAGTTCCTCTTTCAATTTAACGGCTTCTAGTTTGGTCTCAGTCTTAGTTGGAAAAATGTTGTTCATAATAATTCCAATAAGCATTGCAAAGCCAATGGCCAATATTGCTCTGGCGATGGCAATATCCATTCCAATCAATGTTCCTGTGTAGGTCAACGCCAGAATATTTACAGCAGGAGCAGCGAATAAAAAGGTGATCGCAGGTCCTAGTCCCGCTCCCTTCTTGTAAATCCCAATGAAAAGAGGTATGACGGTACAAGAACATACAGCAAGTAACAAACCAGCAATCGCAGCTGCTGGATAAGATATTATTTTTTTGGTATCAGGTCCCAGATACTTCATAATTGAATCAGTTGGAACGAAAACTATCATCGCCCCTGCAATGAAAAACGCTGGAATTAGGCACAGAAGAACATGGAAACTAATATAATCTAGGACGGTTAACCAGGTACTGGTCAACAATCCAACCATATATTCACTAAATGAAATATGTAATCCTCCTATTTAAGAAATTCAGCGATTTTATCTGGGTGAAGAACTCGTCCAGTGGATACGACCTCTCCGTTGATTGCTAGCCCTGGAGTTTTGAATACATTTCTGTTTGCTATGTCGTCTACATTTGTGATTTTTATGATCACAGCTTCTGCGCCAACACTCTTAACTGCCTCTCTAGCATTTTCTTCCAATCTTTCACAATTCTTGCATCCTTTTCCAAATATCTCTATCGTATAGTCTTTCATAATATCACTTTCAATAAACATCATTATATATTGATGCCTATCTATATGTATTGATAACAATAAATAAGTATTGTGTTGTCGTCTCAATCTACCACTAACCGGATAATTTATTATACGCGATAATATTTGAAGAATATTGAAAATTGGTTTTAATAGATGAGTAAAATAAGTACATTGGATGAGAGAATGGATAAATTTCTGGATAAGGGGTCTTGTCAATGCAAATCTCTGAAAGATCACAAAAAAGAGTTAGATTTTGCACGAGACATTATGACCGATGATATAGATATTTTGGCTTCAACACTAAAAATTCTAGGGGATGAGAAACGTTTGAGTATTCTTTACCTCTTGAAAGAAAAACCATATTGCTTCTGTGAATTGGAATACGCACTTAAATTGTCCCAACCAACCGTAACTCATCATCTGAAAAAATTAAAATCAATCGATCTTATCAAATTAGAAAAGGATGGAAGATGGACAATATCAGTGCTGGATAAACCAAAGATAATAAATTATTTAGACTCAATTCTTGGTTTGATAAAAAATGGTTCATAGTCTTTTTTATACAGCAAAAGTTTTATTTCTAGGCTCTCAATAACTAGTTATGGCAATAGATATCAAAAATTACAGCATAATTCTGAATTCAGAACTTTGATTTTAATCGATTAAAATATGATCAACTTATCTGGGTCATTACAAAATATAGAAAATATAGATGAAAATTCATGATTTGCAAATGATTTCAGCAGACAGTCTCAATCCAAAAGTTAACAAGGCAGAATATGCTGTAAGAGGGCCTATTGTAGTGCTTGCTCAAGAATTAGAGAAACAGGGTAAGGAAATAGTATATTTCAATATCGGCAATCCCCTAAGATTTGATCAGAAACCCTTGACCTATGTCAGGGAGATAATGTCTCTATTACACAATCCTATTTTACTTGAAAATGAGGAGGGACTATTGAATCTGGGTATCAAATCTGATAGTATTGCCCGTGCAAAGGAGATTATGAAGCTAAATCCACTGGGTATGGGTCCTTATTCCCAGAGTGCGGGTATGCCATTCATCCGCGATAGTATTGCCAAATTCATTGAGAATAGGGACAATATACCTGCAGATCCAGAGCATATTTTTGTCACCGATGGTGCATCGAAGGGAGCTGATCTTGTTCTCAACACAATAATAAAGGAAAATGTCGGGGTGATGACTCCTATTCCCCAGTATCCTCTTTATTCAGCTGATATTGAGTTATTTGGTGGAAAGATGGTTCCCTATTATCTGGATGAGGAGAATAATTGGGGTTTGAGCCTGACAATG
>DAOUUM010000246.1 GCA_030668165.1 Candidatus Heimdallarchaeota archaeon | reverse complement strand
AGCCTTTATGGGATTCTTTATTTTGGCAGGAAAAAAACAGAATAAATATAATAAATATTAATTCTATACAATATTTAACTATTCAACATGGTTTTGAATATTATTTTAGTTAAGAATCACACCATATCAAGAGGTACTCCATTTCATTCCTCAAAATTTCTGAAATCTGTGAATTCAGCTTCTTCTGTTTCTGATTCCTCAACATCTTCCTCAATTTCAGTTAATAATTTATCTTTGATATTGCCGAGATTTTTCAATAGAGAAGCTTTTGGAATAATTCCGGTGATTTTAAGGAGACCATCCTCCCATTTCTCTTCTGTGACACGGCTATGATTATGTATTAAACTGGATTCCGGTTGAGTGATACCTTCGTACTCAAATGAAATCAATTCCTCCTCTAGCATCAAATCAAGTATATTTACAAATGATTGTCTCATGAATTCGGGTTTATCTGATCGCACACCCAGAATTTCATAGCTTCTTAATAAGGCTGTTTCTTCAGTAATATCATCAATAAGCTTGGAGTATTCATCATAGGTGTCTTTTTCAATTAGATCACATTTTGTTAAAATAAATATAATCATGTATTTCCGATCCACAGAAGCAAATCTTTCGAAATATTCCATGAGACTTTTTAATTGATCCTTGAATTGATCCTCATTTGCTGAGGCATCAATACCCAATATCAATATATCAGACGCGAAAATTGATTGCAGCATCAATGAGAATGCGTCAATCACAGCTGGGGGTAGATCAACAAGTCCAATAGTATCAATGAGTTGTACTGGATAGCCAGCCACTTTGCTCCAAGCTGATTTCATAAACATGGTGGTGAATGCATCTTGACTGGTTTCCCTGTCACTGGAGGTCAATATATTGAAGAGGGTGGTTTTTCCGATGGAATAGTAACCCATGATTGGTATTTTAGGAATCGTATCATCTGGTTCGGTCTTTTTGAGATCAATCAATTCTTTAAGTTGTTTTTCATACTTTGATACTCTACCCCGCATATCTGATTTCATTATCTGTTGCATGGTCTCACCTGCACCACGGTCTCTTGCCTGTTTCTCAGTTCTCAAGGTCTCTCCAACCACAGTCCTCATTCGGGGTTCTGAGTATTTTAGCTTTGCAAATTTAATCTGAAGTTGGATTTCAGAGGAACTGGCTTTTTTTTCAAATATTTCTAAAATAAGCATTGTCTTATCAAGAATTGATTTTTCATCATCATCAAAATGATCCTCTAATTTTCTCATGTGACGAATAGAGACAGGTTCATTGAGGATTATTTTATCAATATTATGCTCCTGGATTAAAAAATCAAGCTCTTCATATTTTGTCTCGGTCAGATAATTCATCTTGTGCAATTTACGAAATTCAAGTTCTGCAACCACCTCATAACCGGCTGCTTTGGCTAGATCTTGCATTTCAATGCCCTTCGTCATCCAGTTGAATCTGTGGTTATACAGTATAATGGCTTTCATTGTACAAGATATTCAAAATTGCTTAGATTATTATTGTTTTATTATCGGATACCAATTTATATTACCCATTTAACATTATTGTCAATCACTATTTATATTTATCAAATTACATTAGGCTGATAATATATCTTATTATATTTTTAGAGTATTCTAAGTATGTGGCCGGTTTAATTAGTAAATTCATGATGAATAAGATTGGGAAATCCCAGTTGAAGAAAGTCGTTGATCTGGAAGATAGCATAAATGATATACCCGGGGCAATTCATTCGACTGACAAATCCCCCGAAAGGTTTGATATAGTGGGCAATGCGATGCGCAGACCCGATGGTTACAAGATGATGGAAATTAAAATTCTACCGAGTATTATTTCTTCGATGAAAAATACCAAGCTAGCAATCAAATCAATGAGTAAAAATCCTGAAAAACCAAAGTCAAGCATAACTACAGAATTACTAAATGATCTGAAGAATTTTGCCACTGAAATTGGTGCAAATTCAATAGGCTTCACAGATTTACCACATAAATTGATATTTCAGGGTAAATCAGTCATGTATGATAAGGCAATTGTACTCAGCTATGAGATGGATAAATTAAAAATAGCAGAGGCTCCCAGTTTTGCTACTGAGCGGATGGTTATGCGAGCTTATGATGATCTTGGTAAGATTGGTAATAGAATTGCAGATTTTCTGAGAGAACATGGATTTGCAGCACATGCAAGTCATCCATTGAATGGATTAGTTCTCTATCCCCCACTGGCAATGGCTGCTGGACTTGGTATGCCTGGGTATCAAGGTCTATTAATCTCACCCGAGGTGGGACCTCGTGTCAGATTAGCTGCAGTATTTACAAACATAGAGAACCTGCCAGTTGCGGAATCCAATCCTCATGAATGGATTCGAGAATATTGTGATCACTGTCGAAAATGTATCCGTGAGTGTCCGGGAGATGCTATCAAAGAATCAGCTGAGCTCAAAGATAATGGTATACAAACCCATATAGACAACACCAAATGTTTTCCCCATTTCATAAATAAAAACAGTTGTTCTATATGCATCAAGGTCTGTCCCTTCAGTCAAGTTAGTTATGAGTCACTCCATACAATATGGGAGAAAAAAATCGCAAAGAAGTAATGCGATGATCATCCATAACTAAAAGGCAAATAGATCTGAAAAGATGAGTATAAAAATCTTAATGGCAATTTTTTCTAAAATGAGACTAATATTTATTCTTAATATATTGGTTTGATATAATTTATCCCATCTTTGTTCCACATTCAGGACAATATGCTTGATTATTTTTGCTTCCACAATTGGAACAGTATAAGGTTTCAACTACAACATCAGGCGTCGGATTGGCTATCCCGGTATTTGGAGTATTTTGATGAAACGTACTATCTTGAGGTGGTTGATATTGTGGTTGAGGTCCTGTAGTCATTTGATTTATCATGTAATCTGGATGTGGGTGGGTAGGACTAGGTCGGTAAAAGATCAATCTGCCTTTTGGTGCCCCAGTCAATGCGATGAAGCCTCCCACACCCATAATTATACAGAATCCAATTGTTGACTGAGTGGAATAACTCCATTGTATAAAGAGTGCGATGCTAGTAAAAACCCAAAATAATACCGCAAGATACACAGTCGCAAATAATCTCCCAACTGCTGAAAAAGGGGCGGACATAGAAACTCCAATAATTGCAAAAACTAAAATCCAAAGAACAATTGAAACTCCAATGATTCCAAAGATTGATCCAATTGCCAACATAATCGCAAACCCTAAAGGATACGCAAATATTACGCTTGCAGTGGTTATACTCCTATCGTAGTCCTTTCCCCTGCTGTCGTATAGTTTTTTGTCTTCGTCTGCCATTTGATAATGCCAAGGAATAAATCATCTTTATAAGGATTATATAGGAATATTAAACGATAGATCAAAACGTGCATACACAGTAATATGTTGGGTATATTTGTGATTTATTGTTTAATTTATTTTATTTTATTGTTTTGTGAATTCATTTAGATTTTTGGCGTTGTAATATTTACAAATTTCTAAGTTCTTTACCTTTGTAAATAGCACTTTCAAATTCGATTCTTCTCATCTCTGTCTGAGTCTGGATCTCCTCAAAATAATGTGCTGATAAGCCTGCAACCCTTCCAAATACAAAGATAGCCTTTGCTAGTCTCGGATCATTCAGTTCCATATCTGCAATAATAGCTCCGATCACTCCGTCGACATTGATGGGTAGATTCATACCACGTACACGATAGAAAGCCTGACTTACAATTTTGGATACCTTAACATTATCCTTATTATATCCCGCATCCTCTGCCATCTTCCACAGTATATCCCTTCTTGGATCTTTGGTGTGTATTCGGTGACCAAGCCCCTCAATTCTTTTACCTCCTTTGATTATCTCTCTCATCCTGGCAAATGTTGCCTCTTCAAAATCAAGATTATCAGCATTGGCTCTTTCAACCACGCTGGTGAAAAATTCTGCTGCTTTCTGACCTGCACCACCGTGAACATCAGTGATTGCCTGAACTCCACCAGCAATTGCAACCTCATAAGGTGGTCTGACTGATGCCAGTAGAATTGTGGTCTGTGCAGACGGGGGTGTCACACCATGATCCACACATGCAGTGATCATTGATTCGAGTAGTTTTACCTGTGAATCAGCTGCGTTCTCCAATCCAACAAGTGAACTGTAGATCACCTGTCCAAATGTTACATCATCCGGTAATCCATTCAGCTTATCCTCATTATCAAAAATCATAGCAAAGAATCTGGCAACACGTCCTAGAGTGAACGCAACCATTTCCTCCTCCTTGTCAAACTTGGCGGATGATATCTCGGTATCAATTTGCAGGTAAGTTCCCAGAGTCTTGGATAGATCTGGATATGAGAATCTGTTTGTGGGTCCTGCTATTTTTGCAGCCTTCACAGCAATTTCATTTAGTCTGTTAAGTGCCGCTACATCTGGAAATTCACCCACTGGCAAGAGATATGCAGTCTCAAGGAATCCTTTCTTAGCTACAATATCTTGTAGTGGATATCCATGAATTAACAGGTTGTTGGGCAAGACATTTGTAATCAGAGTTCCCCAGGTTGCGGGTGGCATTTTTGCCTCCCATTTGAGTTTCATTCTCTCGTAGTATTTATCGACATCAAAATACTGCTTACTTAGCTTTGTTTTCACTTCCTCGATAAGATCCAACTGATGGTTAACTACCACCACTCCAGCCTTTTCAAGTGCATGACGTTTGGATAGATGAGTACCAAAGGTCTGTCCAGGAGATACGACTGCACCTGCATGTCCCATTGTTTTTCCTTCTGGTGCCTGTGCACCGGAAATAAGTGCAATCACCGGCTTTGGATACATGTCAGGATTATCTTGCATATGCTGTGCAAGTAATTCTTCCTGCATACCACCTATCTCACCAGCAATGACCACCATATCAGTGCCCTCAAATCCGGACACAAGTGATACCAGATCAACAAATCTCGATCCGATTGCACTGTCACCACCAATACCAAGTACTGCATTCTGTGATATCCCTGCGCTCGCCAGGGCATCTGATAGATGATAAAGAATGGCACCACTACGTGATATCACAGTTACTCCTCCAGACCCCACAATTCCATCCTTCTCTTCTGGCTGGAAGATATCTGGTAGCATTCCTACTTTGATGTTTTCAGGTGGAAAGATAATTCCTGGAGTATTGGGTCCTAGAAGAACAGTGTT
>DAOUUM010000463.1 GCA_030668165.1 Candidatus Heimdallarchaeota archaeon | reverse complement strand
TATCAGCAGCCAGAGGAGATAGAAAAACTATTCATCATATTTGTTGAGAAGAAATTCTCCGAGTTGAATTCAAGCAATAAAATTGAGGTTGAATCACTGGGATCAGGAGACTGGTGGATTGGCGATGTTGATAATTTTCTGTACAAGGCTGGTAAGATTGCAATTGAGGATTACTGGGGGATGACTCCTGCATTTACACGATCTGGTGGTTCCATCCCAATTGTTCCATTCATGGAGAAAACTTTCTCCGCACCAGCAATTGGTCTAGGTATTGGCCAGAGTTCCGATGGAGCCCATTCCCAGAATGAGAGATTGAGAATCAAAAATCTCATCGGTGGTAAAGAGGTAATTAAGAAAATACTTCAATTAATCTGAAACTGGAAACTAATAGACATAAAATAATTAAAAATAACAAATTTATTATTATTCATACCTTCAAGAATACGAAAGAATTTAATTTGAAAATGACTTACATATATTTAATGGATAAGTCTATTCTCAGCAAATTCATTAAAATATCTCCAATCAACTATGTGAAGATTAGTTCGTTAGCTGATAAGATTGGTGTTATAATATTTCAGGATGGCTTATCGGTTTATTTCAATAAATTTGCCAAGAATGAATTCAATATAAGAAAAGATATTCCCCAAGTTAATTTGGAAAAATTTAGCAAACTACCGGATCTGAATGATGCATTTGGAGAAAATGGTCTAAGCAAGAATATTTTTATGGATCTTGAATTGAATGAAATCAAGTATCATGCCCGTTTCTTTCTCAAAAAACTAACTCATAAGTCCCAAGAATACATCATTCTCTTCTTTTTCCATCATCATCAGTTTGAAAGGATGTTGACAGAGGAGGATGGTTTAATCAGATTCATCCAGAATCAGCAGAATACCCTGCAACAAATTTCTGATGAATTACTATGTGATGATGTCAGAGACATTGATAAGAGACTAACCTCAGCTCTGAAATTGATTGGACTCACCTATGGTATTGATCGGGTCCATATAATAAAATATCATGATGTTAATCTGATGAGCAGAACCCATGAATGGTCAAATCATAATGTTAAACCATTCTATGAAGAGATACAGAATTTTCCAATTGAAAAATTTTCGTGGTTATATGATAATCTAGAGAATGGAAAATTTATCTATATCAATAATATAAAGGATTTGCCTGATGAAGCATATGCTGAGAAACAGGATATGATAAAAAATAATGTCAGCAAGAGATTATTTATTCCTCTTATAACTAGTGATCACAAACAGGGTGTACTGGGATTTGACTATGTGAGAGATAATATTCTGATCACTCTACCTGAATTTAATTTTTATCTGATCATTGGAAATATCATCTCATCTGTCATCAATCAGCAACAAAATATGCAGGTATTACAGAATAGTGAAACAAAATTCAAAACTATAATTGATTTTGCACCCATTACTATTGCCATCTATCGAGATGGTGTCATTGAATATGCAAATGAGATTGGTCTGAAAACATTTGGTTATGATAAAGGGGAAGATTTAATCGGTGAGAAAATAGTTCAATTCATTCATCCCGACTATATTCCTTTTGTCATGGACCGAATAAATAAAATTAATCAGGGAATCGAGGTGGAAAATTTTGTCAGAGAGAAAATGCTCAGAAAAGATGGATCATCTATAGATGTCGAAGTATCAACTATGAGAATTATCACAGTTGAAGGTCCCGCAAATCTTGTATTCATGAAAGATTTAACTAAGGAGGAGTCTCTTAAGAAGGAATTTACGCTCACTGAGCAAAAATACATGAATCTGGTGGAACTCTCTCCCGATATCATTATGGTCGTACGCCCTGATTATGTGATTGAATTTGTCAATCAGAAGGGAGTTGATCTGCTCGAGTATGATTCCAAAGACGAATTAATAGGCTCCAAGGCATTGAGACTGGTCGCTGATAAGAATATGGATTACGTGCTTAACTGGTTCATAACAGATGATAAGAGATTGGATGCGCCAAAATATGGTAAAATTGTAACCAAACATGGTAGAGAGTTTGATGTAGAACTGATGGTGTCAACGCTGGTATTTGATAATTTTATCTCATATCTTGTTATCATCAGAGATCATTCTAATCGTATCGAAACTGAGAGAAAATTAATTGAGAGGGAAGAATTATATCGGAGAATATTTGAGGATAGTAGTGATGCCCTGTATATTACCACACAGGATGGGATTTTACGTGATTATAATCAGACTTTTAAGAAATTATTTGAGCTACCTGATAATCATGAAGAGATAAATGTTGCTAGATTTTATCAAGATAAATCCAACAGGGATAAATTTGTTGAAGTTAGTCAAACAGCAGGTGGAGTGAAAAATTATGAACTTAATCTCATCACCTACAAGGGAAGAGACATCATATGCAATCTGACCGCAACAGTTAGGTATGACAGGGATGGGGAAATATTGCAATTTGAAGGCTTGTTAAGAGATATTACTGCCCAGAAGATGCAGGAGAAAAGTCTAATGAGTGCGCAGAAATTGGAGAGCCTGGGGCTGATCAGTTCTGGGATCGCTCATTATTTCAACAACGCTCTCATGGGTATAATCGGTAGTTCGAGTCTGTTGGAGAAAATTATACCCGATGATAAGGATGTAAAATCATTGCTAGATATTATCAAGAATTCAAGCCACAAGGTGAGCCTATTGGTGAAACAACTTCTATCCTACTC
>DAOUUM010000367.1 GCA_030668165.1 Candidatus Heimdallarchaeota archaeon | reverse complement strand
TTGGGAAAGATCCAGAATTTATTGGTTACTTATTTTTACAGGATCAGTAATTCCTGATTTACAGGGATTTTACCACGTATTTTTTGATCAGAGTGTGAAATTACACGGCTTCTCACATAGCTTGGTCGGTTCTTTGATATATGCCATTGTATTTACAGCATTATTTGAACTGTTCAAATTTATAATGCTCAGTTATAATACCAAGAATCACTGGTTAAATAAATACAAATTGAATTTTTTCACATCGTCAATTCCGAGGGTATTCATCACACTGTGGCTAAGCATTGTTTTACTACATCTGATCCCGGATGTATTCATCTATGATGATATGCAGATATTTTGGCCATTTTCAGACGCTTCATATAGTAATCCCTCTTATTATTCAAACGTGGCCTCTATTCTGTCATACTGTTTTGTGGCTGGTTTAGCTCTGCTTACTTTTAAGTACTTCCGACTTCAAACAAGTAAAAATTTACTGGTAAGCTAATTTTGGATAATTTTATCAGATTTTAATCAGCCTTAAATACTAAATCGTCTCTTAATGAGCAATGGATTATTTTGAGGTGGAAATATTTGGTGAGGAGGCAATTCAAAAATTAATACATGGATCCTCGAGTATGGAGGAAATCCCGAAGATTCAAAATACACTCATGGGAGATCCTGCATCAGAAATAGGAATCGTTATTCAGCATGGATTTGTTGGTACCAATATTGAGATGATGTATATCGCCAATGAGATCGCCAAGAAAGGGTACAGGGTTTGTATACCTCTACTACCCGGTCATGGAGTTAATTATCAGGCAATGAATGATTTCAGTTTTGAGGATTGGATAGCCAAGACAAAGGAGGGAATTGAGGTGTTAAGAAGTGAGAAAAAAGGGAGAAGGATTATTCTCGGTGGACACAGCATAGGTGGATGTATCTCCTTACTAATATCCACCCAGGATGATGGAATTGAGGGTGTTTTCACCATGGCCACTCCCACAAGGTATCACTACATAATCAGAAAAATTGGTTTGATGATGTATAAATTCATACCGAGGTTAAGGATCAAGTATCGTCCATTTATATTCTACGATAAAAGCTTCAAAAAGCACCCATATGTTAAATTTCTCAATGAGAATTATGGTAGTGTAAATGTTCACGTTCTTGGACAGGTGCTTAAATTGATGGATCATGTCTATGAATCGATAGATGAGGTCACTGTTCCTGTAAGAATTATTGTATCACCAAAGGACAGGACCATTCCAAAGAAGAGTGCCTACCGGTTGTATAAAAATATCAAATCTACTGAGAAATCCCTCACCTATGTGTATAAAGCATATCACCTGATCACAATAGATGAGGACAGGGATAAAGTGGCTACATCGGTTATTGAATTTTTAGCTAATTTCAATTAATTATTTGTTTATAGATAAAATGGATGATTATTAGATTTAATCCTTAATTGCCAAATACAAATCCAATTCGAATATCTCAGGATCCAACTTTGTTCTATCAACAATTTGTTCTAAACATTGAGCATTTGCTTGTTTATAATTGGATTTAGATCTCCAGGATACTAACTCCTTCCATTTCTTTCCTATATTGCTAATTCCCTTACTTCTCAGAACCGCATATTTTTGAGAGGGTATTTGTCGGGTTACAAACTCTCCATCGACTTTAATTGTCTCATCAACCTTAATCCAATGTTCATAACCATAGCGATTTGCATCATCCTTTTCCTGTGGTCCTGGATTATCAAATCCAAATATTGGATATCTTTTCTGATCATCAAATATTCCTTTTTTGATAGCCCATGGTTTTAGTTTTTCCCATCCATCTGATTCGGGTTGAATGCTGATGGTCCTTGTACTGGCAACTCTCATTTCGTCAAGAGTTACAATTCTTACTTCTTCGTTCAATTTTGTTACACCTTCTTTTTTACAGAATTTTGAGACTAATGCATTTAATCTTTGAATATTTCCTTCAAGATCATCATTGTCAAGTAATTTATTATTTAGATACAGGTTAGTTATGGTTTCTAATACTTGATTACCTGAATTTGTTATGGTATACAAACCCCGTTCGAGTTTTTCAATTAATTTTAGGTCTGTGAGCAATATCAAATGATTAGATAGACTTGATTTCTGTAATTCTGTTTCGCTGACTAATTCAGAGAAATAAGCAGTGTCTATTAATAATCTTGCAAGAATTTCAATTCTCTTTGGACTATTAAAAACCTTGAATAGACCCGATATTTCGTCAGTGGACATCAAGATGAATTCTTGAAGATCATGAACTGAATTGAATGAATAATCATCAGAGGTCATTTGTCTCATAAGAATAGTACTAATTCTTAATAATTAACCATTGTTCATAGGAATTTGTAATGGAATTTACCAATGTTCTAGATTTTTGGAATAAACGTGATGATTAAGGTGAACTATGAAATCTAATTGGAATTTTAGATTTCCTGATTTTCTCTATTTTGTTGAATATAGGATATATGATGCTTTTGCACAAGTTATTCAATATAATCGGGAAAATGAATTTTCCAACAATCTGGGCAAATTCCATGTGAGACGTCTGTAGATCTATTCTTTTTAAGATAGTCATCAATAGAAACCCATGTATCATCAACTAACCTGACACTTTTACAATAAGAGCATTTTGGTAAAATTTGCTGATAATCATCAATCTTTTTACGCGCTTTAGATAATTCCTCATTTTGCATTATCAAACTCAATTGATTTTCCACCATTTCTTTGAATTGGCCTAATAATTCCATTAATAATTCTGAGTAGTGATTTTCCTTGACATCCTGAACACAAATAGTACCAAAGATTTCTCCATTCGACCAATTTAACGGCATACCTAAATATGAAACCATACCGATTTCTGTGTCTAGGTTTTGACTCCAAGCTGGATCCTTAAGCGCATTTGGGACGAGTAATGTTTTTTGCGATCGTACAACTTCTGTACAGTAATGCCCATGTAAATCCGATTCTTCTCCCTTTTCAAACGGATTTCCTTTAGTTTTACTGGTGATAAATACCTCAATTGTTTGAGGATGAACCCTCATGATCAATGCTGATGGCACATTGAATACTTTCGCTAGTAAATTTACAATTTGATTCCAGTTTTCAATCGTTTTAGGAGGAATTTCAAATTCACTCCAAGAATCACTATCGGTTTTCTCATGCAAAGACATGCAATCAAATTAAACAAAACTAATCTAAAAGTGTTATTGTGTTATTGTGAAAGCAATCACAGTACATACTAATTTATCTGTTTTAGGTTTCAAGTTTTTATTGGGAAGATTGGGGATCATTATTATTTCTTCAATATCAAAAACACAAAATGAAGTTCCCTGATGAAATATCATACCTATTTCCTTAATCTCAAAAGTACGTAGTGATGCCTCTCTGTTGAATAATCTTCAACTAACTCCCAGTTGGTTGATGATACAATATCTTCAAATTCAGATTTTGTTGGCGCAAAAAATTCCACCCAGCCAGAGACCTTATTCTGATATCGTATCCGAAATTTCATCTCACCAATTGATTTTCCATTATCTCTATTTTTCTGATGGTAAGATAGATGAAATTGCTGCTTGGTGGGTAGCGGTTCAAAATAATCACCAAT
>DAOUUM010000339.1 GCA_030668165.1 Candidatus Heimdallarchaeota archaeon | reverse complement strand
TCAGCCTCCCATTCTTTTTCTGATAACACCTGGTATCATGCAGCAATTACTCGGGTTGGATCTGTTTTGAATTATTATGTTGATGGAGAACTGATCTATACCGATAATTCAGTACCAACAACAGTAATTAATTCTCAATGTGCAATAATTGGTCAGGAACAAGATAGTCTTTGTGGTGGATTTGATTCAACACAAACATTTGAAGGGATAATCGATGAGACGATGATCCTACATGATGGTTTATCTGCTTCGGATATCAAAAGTATCTATGAGAACAGTGCTTATTCATTAAGACAACATTTTACGTTTGATGGTACTGCAGATAATGCAGTATCTTCAGATCATGGTTCCTGGACGGGAAATGAGAATTATGGTGATGGGATCAGTGGATCCGCAGCATATTTTGATGGTAGCAGTTACATCCAGGTACTGAATTCCGCAGATTTACAAATTACCAGCAGTGTGACTGTTTCAATGTGGTTGAAGGCTGATGATCTACTTTTAAGACGTAGCATCTTTGATAAAGTATACGGTGGTGAATTTGCATGGACCCAGGAAACCAGTGGATTAGTATCCATGTATTATGGTACCTCAGGTGTTAGAGCACAACCATATCAGGGGACAAATACAGTTACTAATGTTCTTGGAGGATCAAATTGGGTATTTGTTACTTGGCAAAAGGATGTTGATAATAGCAAATTGAATGTTTTTGTCAACGGAGAGTTAGTTCGTCAAGATACACTATCTTATCCCACCTCAGCAGCGAGTAGCTATGATCTAATTATTGGAGATGGGTACATGAATCCTTTCAAGGGCTATATTGATGATATGCGTATCTATGATATTGCTCTGAGTGCAACTGAAATACAGAATTTACACTCATCATATGTATCCCCACAAAATTTCAAATTAAATTCTAATATGGCGTTGAATACCATTGATAGTCCATCATATATGATAGATACAAGTGTTTATGACGGCATTATAGGAGGTACCAAATTATCTGAGTATTATGTATCAATTGGAACGAGTGATTATGGTGTAAAACTTGATAATGGAATATGGAAAACATTGAGTGGAACAACAATTAATGATATTGCACACAACGCAGATGATAGCTATTCTGTTTTATTCAATGTTCTTGAGTATACCAAAATTGATTTATCAACTGCAAGAAAGCTTGAAATATACCTTAATAAGGGTAATGAAAGTATTTTGGTGTCCACTCATGATAATATAGCCAGTGGGATAATGGTTGCACAGGTTGATTCTGAAAGTGGATATTTGGTTGATGCTAGTATAAGTGCATCAAGTAATCTTGGTACCGCGTTATATGGTCCAAATTCTGCTGAGGGAGCAATTACACAGGGTGCATTTACTCTCAAATTCTCCAGACAGACAGAGCTTGCCTGGGCAGATGTTAGTCAAATTGTTAGTAAATACGATAATTACGGTCACGCTAATCCCTTTGCAGATTTACTAGAAGATTATGCCAAATATCTATTCTGTGATGACTTTGGTCTTGATAGAACACTCGGGAGTTCAACTTGTAATGATCTCACAATTAATTGGCCTATCGACACTTGGGGTGATTCATCTGTATTGAATACATTTGCAAATCGTGTTAAACAGTATCGAGATGGTCTGGATCTCTCTGCTTCAGGAGTCAATTGGGCAGATCAATGGTTCTGGGATGTAGCAAGAGCCGGTGGAATTAGCTCAAGCTCACTTGCAGGATCCCTTATCGATCCCTATTATGATACAAGTGATAGCAAGTACAAATTCTTCTATAACAAAGAAGCCACTTCATACTCTGTGAATATCGATGTTGATGGTGTATCAGGTGACCAATACAAGTTATATGAAGTTGCTAGTGGTGGAACAACCACTGATATTACAAATCTCTCACAAATTACAGTGGATACATCTGAATATCACTATTTCTATATCCAATTTGCACATGAGACTGACACATCCAAGTTCAGAATTAGTTTCACTCCAGTGAACCGTGAATATGATTATGCATTTCTTGAACATGTGAGTGGAACTGGAACGGATACTGTATTGCAAAGTTATCATACAGGGTTATCGGGTGCATCGATATCAAAACCAAGACATGAGGTATCCTATGTGGAATTCCTATTGGATGATAATGGCAGTCCACTGGCAAATCCGGTATTTACACCGCTTAACCTTGACATGACAACTGAGAACTACTATGTCAATCGTATGGTTGCAATGGGAGGACTTCCCCAGGTGTCAGATGCAAATCCCCTGGGTAATCCAATAACTGCAATGACATATGCCAAACCCAATGAGGGTGGTGAGAAATTGATTGGAGAGTCAACCTACTGGGCAACAGATGGTAGCACAACTGATGAATTGCTTTATAGTAGGGTTGCTGATGGTGGTGATAATGATTTCGATCTGGTTCATAACAATGAATACATGTTGAGTTTTACTATTGAGAGTAGATATCTAACAGATTTCACTATTGAGATCACCACGACAGAAGATTCCACAATCGCACTGTATTATGAGAATCAGGATCCAATAGACCTGGGGACACCAGTACAGAATTTAGATCCAAATGATGCTTACAAGAGATATACGATTTCGATTGATGGATCAACGGGTATAGAATCATTCTTGGTTAAAATTATTGCAAGAAGAACAGCCTATGAAAATCAACCAGATTCGTATTGTTCAATACCAGAATATGATAATAGACAAGATTGTCTTGATAATTTTGGTTTTTGGATTATCCCAAACCCAGAAACTGAATATATGCAACCCTCAATCTCGATCCAATTGCCTGGATTTACAGGCTCTATCGGCACATATGAATTGGTTGATGGTGTTGAGGAATACATGAGGAGAGGATTACCCACAGATGCTTATATTGATAATGTGGTGATTGGTGATAAATTCCTTGCAGATACCTCAAATGAGAGAACTGATGCTTCAGTTCCCCTTGCGGCTCGTGCTTCAATGCAGGCAGCAGCAGAGGAGAATCCGACGGAGAACAGAGTATTTGATGTCACTCTCCTATTGGAGAAAATCATGCAGGATTTTGCCAATCTCAGAGATGATGTAAAGGATAAGGTATATGATATCCTGGTAATTGATGCGGGATTATTCCAAAGTACCAAGGTAGCAGATATGGTCTGGGATCTATTGGATAAATATGGATTTGGCACCGTGGAACGAATAATTAATTTCTTCTCCACAGAGGAGAACCAGAACCGGCTTGCCAATATCATTTTGGGTGATGATGATCTACAGACAGAGTTGAATTATAATTCAGGTAGTCTCAATTATCTCGCGGTTGCCAAGGTGGGAGTACTGGTATTTGCGGATTATATCCATGATATGTATATTGATGACAACGATTGGAGAGAATCTCTATGGAATGGCATAATGACCCTTCTCGGTCGTTCTGGGGACACTCTTGTGGATATTGTCTCAGATCTATGGACAATGACAGCCAACGCTATAACTGCTGTTAAGGCTGGAATTACTGAGTTTGTCGAGGGTGTTAAAATGGTTAAGTGAATTAATCCACGTTCAATTCCAATATCCTCGAATCTAATTCTACTTAAATCCTTGGCATTCACTCCTGTGAACCAGAACGTATTAGCATTTGATTCCTATCGGTGTTACTGAAGATTCATATATTCGAAATTTTGTAGGTATTACGTCAGTATGCTTAGCATATTATCTTAATAAAAATACTAATAATTATTATTTTAGTTGTGGTTACCTTAGATACTGCATCGGCAGAATTTCTATTAGGGAGAATTGCATCTGATATATTCGGTCGGGATGATAATGTATATGAGACGCCCCTACACTCTAAAAAGAGCAAGTTAATCCACATTTTAATTCCGATTG
>DAOUUM010000004.1 GCA_030668165.1 Candidatus Heimdallarchaeota archaeon | reverse complement strand
TTAAATTTCTAAATACCCTTAATTTCGATCCCAGGGAATATTCAATACTGGGAGTGTTCATAATAATCAGAATGATCTATATGCAGTTAATAATTGTTCTTGTTATTTATCCACTGATTATTCTAATAATTTCTAGCTCCCTGTTTACCATGATTGTATTTCTTGTATTCTCTGTTATAGTTGCCTTGTCTTCCATATTCCTGACGCTTAATATCTGTTATTCACTTTTTCTAAGGATGCAACGAGATCCCGATAATCCAAGTATCAAGACAGCTATCACCGCTGGGTCAATTATAGTTTATTTGCTTACTGTCGTACCAATATTTTCCCTTCTTAGCCAGATGATTAACTGGGTCAGGCAGATGATGATTTCCACTTCTGTTGACATGACCGATAATTATTTGTTATCATCTGTATTTTTTCCATTCTCACCTGGATTTCTGGCGATTCTGATCGTGCTAAGGGAATACTCCTCACTATTACTCTACAGTGCCGGTTCCTTTGTTGTTTTTGTTGTTTTCATGATTTTTCTTGTGAGGAGAGGAAATCGAATATTTAGTAATCTGCATTCGCTATCTGATCAAAATAAAGTGTATTCAGAGCGCAGTGTACATGAGGTCGTAATTACTGTAATGGAACCCATAAAATCTATTATTAAAAACACATTGTCAATGATCAGAAGAGACATCGGGAGTTTTTCCTATCTGGTTCTACCAATTATCATGCCAGTCTCCTATTTGATGGGAGCAATAATCTATGATTATAGTGTGGCAGAATATATCTCAACTGTAGCTTTCTGGCCATATATTTTTCTGCTCACATTTTTACCAAATTTCTATGGCGAGAGTCTGAATTTTACAGAGGAGAAACTCGGTGGATTGCTCTCATCGCTACCTGTTAACCAATTTGATCTCTTTCGATCCAAGCAGATTATAATGACAGTAGTTACACAGATTGGAATAATTATAATTGCAATATTAGGAATTCCAAGTTTTAATGAAGCATTTTTATTAAGTATCATTAAACTCTCCTTAGCCAATATTTTAGCTGCCCCCATGTATCTCATCTTGAGATCCTTATTTTTTGGGCGAATAAATGGTTATTACACACTCCAGATCTTGAACATAAATCATTCCTTCAAGAAAAATATAGTAATTGCAGTTACTAATTCTTCCTATCTGATGGCTTTCGTGCTATTTTCCGATCTCCTGAGTGGGGTATTCCTATCACAGTTTATCTCAATACCCCTATCTCTCATAATTCTATATTTACCAGTTCATTATATAGCCAAACGCGTATACCCTATTAACTAGTTTAGAATTTCATTTCTTCCTAGTTCTGATTAAAATCGGTATTAAAACAATTCCAAGAATTCCAAATCCGTAATTGAATGACAGGAAACCACTATTGGGATTAAAAAAGGGCGATTTTTTTCTTAATAATTTTTTCATCCAAATTTACCTTGAAATATAGTCTTGAGCATTTTTGATTAAATCCCACTATCCAGATATTTAGATTAATAAAGAATGATTATTTACTTTACTTGGTAGTATTGGCAACTGTGAATGAGAGGAAAATCCAACCATTGAAGTGGATTTGGCGATATATGCTGAACTACAAGCTGATGACAGTTCTCACAATAGTTGGAAGTATAATTGAGATCATTCTATTCAGCACACCTGTAGTATTCATTGGTTTAATAATCGAATTATTCCTCACTGACTCAAGTTCGCCCACCATACTAACCTACCTTGCTTACCTTTTTGGGTTAGTCATCTTCCAGGCTATATTTTTTTATTTCGTGGCCACTATCAATGAGATCCTGGCTCATAGAGTGACCACAGATATGACTGCCGATCTGTTCTCCGCATTACAATCAAGGCCCGTTCATTACCATGATCGGGTGGCAATTGGAGATATCATGGCCAGGGCCACCAGTGATACCCGTGTGATCAATATTGGTCTCTCACCAGCAATTAGATTGATAATGCAGATATTTACCCTCATGGTGTATTCAATCTCGATAATGCTTGCTCTGAATTACAGACTGGCACTGATTCTTGTGATCACTGGTCCCATGTATTTTTATTCAATATACAGGTATGCCAAGAAACTACTACCGGTGAGTTCGGAGATCAGGGAAAAATTTGGTGATCTAACCATTGAGGTTGCAGAATCAATAAGGGGAATTAGGGAGATCAAGAGTTTCGTCGCTGAACCAAATATTATAGATAGATTTGATAAAATATCCATGATCCATTCTGGTAAGGTAAAGGAGATGGGCTATCTATCCGCCGTGTATATCCCACATCTCATAATCGCGACCGCACTGGGATTAACTACGAGCCTAGGCATTATATTGATGTTAAATGGGGAGTTAACGCTTCCGGAACTGGTAATATTCGTTGGTCTCATCTCACTTATTCAGTGGATGAGCAGGAACCTGCAGTGGATCGCCGAATATTCTGCCCGAACAATTGCCTCATCAAAAAGATTGCAGGAGATGATTTTTGAAGAAATTGAACATCTGGAATTTGGTGAATTGAAATATACAGGAGAAGATACAACAATTGAGTTCAATAATGTATCTTTCAGGTATGATGAGACAAGAGAGTGGGCTCTGCAAAATATTGATGTCAAGATCAACCATAATGAGACCATCGCCATTGTTGGGGGTCCTGGTTCCGGTAAATCCACTTTCTCAAAGTTAATCCTGAGATTATATGATCCTATCAATGGAGAAATTAAACTCAGTGGACAGGCAATCTCTGAATTCACAGAAAAATCACTCAGGAAACAGTTCTCGTCCATTGAACAGGATGTATTTCTGTTCACTGATACCATAGCTAACAACATATCCTTTGGAAAACCCGATGCTTCAATGGAGGAGATCAAACAGGCTGCTGTCCTTGCAAGTGCCGAGGAATTCATAGATGAGATGGAAATGGGGTATGAAACAATAATTGGTGAGAGGGGTGTGAAACTGTCAGGTGGTCAGAAACAAAGAATTGCAATTGCCCGATCCTTGTTAATCAATCCTGCCATACTGTTGATTGATGATGCAAGCTCAGCCCTCGATGCCGAGACCGAGCAGAAGATTCAGAATGCAATTAAGAATATATTGAAAACCCGTACCTCAATAATTGTGACCTCAAGACTGGCAATCATCTCTGAGGCATCACGGGTCCTTGTATTTGACAAGGGTAAAATTGTAGCCCAGGGCCCACATGATGTGCTGATTTGCAGCTCTCCCTATTATAGAAGACTTTTTGAGAGTCATTATGAATTACCTCCACTGGTTGAGGCTGGAGGTGCTCAATAATGGAACTGATAGAGGAGAAGAAACTGTGGAGCCAGCTGTGGGCATGGTTAAAACCTGATAAACCGCTACTGGTTGGTTTGATGATGGTGATGGTGATCAACACTGTGGTAGCAATAAGTGCACCAATCTTCCTGCAGAATGCACTCGATCTTCTTCAGCAGTTAAATATTGAAGCCTCAACAGATCAAGAGCAACAGATAATCGTATTCTCCATCCTTTACACATTTGCACTTGTTATGACATTTTTCACCACCATGTCACAGAATCTGATTGTGGCCAAGATAAATGCCAGATTCATTCACAGAATCAGGTCCGATGCCTATGCCAAGATTCTAAGGAATAAGATCTCATTCTATGACGATAGTGAACTTGGTAGATTGGTATCCCGCATAGTCAATGATACAAATGAGCTTATGGGATCCGCTAACAGGTTTGCCAATGCCTTCTCCCGTCTTATAATTCTGATTGGAGTTCTGATTATAATGTTCAGTTATAATGTTCAGCTAACCCTGGCAAGCGTAGCAATCACTCCAATTCTATTTGTGGCAGTAATCATGATGAGAAAATTCCAGAGAAGGGTGGCTAAGAGGTGGAGGAAAAGCCTGGCAATTGTAAATGGCAATTTTGGTGAAGTTATGAGCTCAATCGCCATTTCAAAAGCATTTTTCAGGGAGGAGGAGAATTTCAGAAAATTTGAGGTTCTAAATGAAGAGACCTATCAGGCAGCTAAAATTAGGGGCTATGCAGTATTTGCGACAGGCCCAATACAGGATTTCCTGAAACATATGGGGATAATCATACTTCTCTATGTCTCATCCATCTATGTCTCACAGGGTCTGGATGTTACAGTTGTCTATCTTTTTATTCTGTTGCAACAGTACATGTTTGACCCGATATCGACAATTGCCAGATCATATAATCAGTTCCAGAGTGCCTTCGCTGCACTTGAAAGAGTATACACGATTATGTCTGATAAGGAGATTAGTGAACCCACAGGCGGTGACAATAGATCGTCTCTTGTTGGAAAGATTGAATACAGGGGCATTACATTTGCATATAATCCAGGAACCACTGTTTTGAAAGATATCAATATTATGATTGAACCCAAGCAGACTGTTGCACTCGTGGGTATGACTGGGTCTGGTAAGACATCAATTGTTGCACTCTTAATGCGATTCTATGGTGGATACAAGGGAGATATCCTGATAGATGATGATAGTATCAAAAATTATAATATCGATCATCTTCGGCGTGAGATTGGTTATGTGCAGCAAGATGTGTTACTTTTCTCAGGTACAATTCTTGATAATCTAAAAATAGCCAAACCTGATGTTAGTATTGAAGAGATCTGGAAAGCACTTGATGCAGTTTACGCCCGTGAATTTATAGAGACTCTGCCAGATGGGATTCTTACAGTGATTAAAGAGGAGGGTGCAAATCTGAGTCAGGGTCAGAAACAGATGATTTCCCTGGCACGAACCCTGCTTGCAGATCCCAAGATCCTTATCTTGGATGAGTTCACAAGTTCACTGGATCTCTATACTGAGGCAAAAATCCAACAGGGTATAGCCCAGTTAATTGAGAACAGAACCAGTATAGTCATTGCACACAGATTGGTCACAATTCTCTCTGCAGATAAGATAATTGTCATGTCGGATGGTGAGATCGCAGAATCAGGGACCCACCTGGAATTACTTGCAAATAATGGTAAGTATGCCGATGTTTACAACAAATACTTCTCATTCCAGATCTCTGCTCTCAAACCCAAAATTAAGAAATAAGAAATTGTCTCCTTTGTCTTAATTAAGTTCCAAAATTAACTTTTCTAATAATCAAAGATAAAACAATGTAGGACAATCTGAAATTAACATGCCATTAAAATCACTCTATCTGCTCCCTCATGGTGGGATCATCACCCCTGGTCCCTATGGTACATTAGATGAAAAATCCGCAAAATTGAATGAAGCCATGAAGAGAGTTGCTCAGGAGATAGAGGATGATGGAATTCAGTTGATAATTATAACCTCACCCCATGGATATAACCATCCCAGTGATTATCTGGTCTATTTTCATAATGTATTTGAATCCTGGGAGATATATACCAATCAGGAAACAAAAGAGAACAGCGTGGAGCGATTTTTGTGGCAGGGCAACACTGATCTGGCGCAGGTACTTTTTCAATCTCTAAATATTAATGGAATAAGGGCAGCTCCACTCATACTTGGTGATCCTAATTTTCCGATGAAAATAGCATGGGGAGAAACAATTCCACTATCATTTTTGAAGGGTGATAAGCACCAGGTACTGATTTTCAGCACTCCCATGAGTCTGATAGCCGATGATGGTGACTCAGAGAAAGGAATCACTGAACTCAAAAAAGTGGGTGCAACCATTGAAAAATTGGTTAATTCGACTATTTTTGCTGATATTGCAGTTTCTGTAATAATTAGTGGTGATCTCTCACATAAGCATGATAAGGACCATCAATACGGTTATCATGAATCATCTGCTGATTTCGATAAAATCACCATGGAATGGGTGAAAACCCAATCTGAAGATAAATTAAAAGAATTGTACAGATTGGAACCAACAGCTAGTTCCTGTGGTCTTAAGGGTATGACAATATTACAGGGCATATTTGATGATTCAGAGAAAAAATGGATTAATAAAGAACATGTTTACGAGTGTCCCACTTATTTTGGAATGACAGTATCGTCCTGGAGAGCAGAGTGATCTAAGGTCGTCTGACCCTACCTTTTTCCAGTTCTTCTTTGGTTAGTATCTCCACTGTATCGATTTCTGTTAGTTTCCTTGGTGGTAATTTTGAGTATTTTTTGAATGTCTCAAGATCTTTTGCATAATCCAGATCAGCACAAACTTCTGGAATATTACATAATAAGAAACCAGCCTTCAGATCAAATACTTTCATGATTCGGGTCCCAGCATCTTTAAGTGTTAGTTGTCGGATCAGATACTTGAGAAAATATTTAATTGATAAGAATTTGATAACTGCACCAAAATTCTTGCGGTTCATCATTATCCGATTTACTGTGCACAACCTGTCCCCTTTATCAAGAACATCAACACTAAAAATATGAATATCACCAAACACGAGATCTCCCTCTTTGAGTTTTAATGGTACTTTGGTGACTTCAGGATAAAGTTCTGCAATCCTACTATGCCACACGGTATTGTAATAGAGCTCAATATCATCATCTAGACATACTTTTTCACAGATATTATCAATCATCTCATAAGTGATCATGGGAATATCACAGGATGCTGTTAGGATGTATTCAGGTTTATCTTCCTTGTATTGGAAATAATTTAGAGCTTTTTTCAGAGTGTTGAATGTTGTATCTCCCCCTTCTGAAAATGCCAGAGGTTTGGTGGTCTCAATATCAATCTCATCTGATGTTAATCCAAAAATAGTAATTGACCTGATGTATCTTGACTTGTCCAGGGCTTCGATAACGTAATTGATCATGGGTTTACCATTCAGATCAATTAGTGCCTTATTATCGACACCAGCTGCATCAAGGAGTACCTTGTAATTTCCGAGGACCTCTCCTCTACCTGCTGGAATATACGCGTCAATTGCTCCTTCTAACATCAATTTATCATTGGAATTAGCACTTAAAATTTATCGTATATCGTATTGGATGCAATATCATTTCAATTGTGTAATCGAATAAAATCGCTACTCATAGCAGTATCAAGGGATGTGTGGCATATTCACTCCAATATATTTTGTTTAAGCACTTTTTAACAGTACTATGGGTTATTCTTAATTAATTCAACCCAGAATAATCAAATCAGTGGCGGACTCTTTGGATGATTTGATTGATACAATTGTCTTTGAACTTAAATTACTCAATAATGCAAGCATTAAGCCCAATTTGATCAGAGAAAATATTTTACTTGATAAGGATGCCAGGGCCATTTCATTACAGAATTATCCCTTAGTATATCTACCCAAGAGTGTTGAGTTACTGGATATAGACACATTGGTTCTCTCCAATACTCCAAAAAACCTGGACATTTTTGATAAAATTGATCAAGTGGTATTATTTCCCCATCTTAGATTTAAGAGAGCGAAAATATCCAGGGGAGATGAGCTTTTGCTGATCACCCATAGTAAACCTGTAGAGGCCCAGAGATTGGATTATATCCACACATCCTTGTACAGAATGCCAAATCTGACTAAATTGTCAATGTCTTATCGATGTATTGAAGCCCTATCAGGTGATCTCAAAAAATTAACAAAATTGTCTTACCTCGATCTGTCTCATAACAACATAACTGAATTGCCTGATGCTATTGGTGAGTTAAAGGAATTACAGTTTCTTGATCTATCAAACAATCCACTTAAAGCTCTTCCTGATTGTATTTCTAAGCTAACTGGCTTGAAATATTTGGATCTGTCTAATACCGAAATTGGGAAGTGGGATGCAGATAAAGCAATAATCAGATTATCGATTCCCAATGACAAGCTTAGTAGATGGATCAATAATATGAATCAGAATCCAGAAATTGAGATTGTATTTTCAGGTCTTAGAAAATAATAATGAGATCCAGTAGATTGATATTTGTCGGCTTTTTCAACTGAATTCCTGCCCCTATATCTGTCAGATACCTACCTGTGTTCTGTGATTCAAATAGTTCATAGAAATCTCCCAGTTCTTCCAATTTTTCATAAGTTTGACTATCGATGTGATAACCCGGATCTGGGGATTGTCCATCCTTGCCATCACTTGCAAATCCAATCAAATTAATTCCTGGATATTTCTTCAATCTCTTGCTCAGTAGGAAACATAGTGCAGACATTCTTCCTCCTTCACCATTCAATGAATTCAACCTTATCAGGATCTCTCCCATCAATATTATCGGTGAAGATTTTATATTGTCTACATTTTCCATAACTAATTTCTCGAGGTAAACTGCTGCCTCATATAATTCCAGATCGAAGGCGAGAGTATCAATTCTTGGGTTTATCCCAAAATCACCCAAATTACTAATCAATTTTTTTACAAAATCCTTCCGAGTGAGAATTATTGAATTGACAATATTGTTATCTCTCTCATCCATGATATTGTGGGTCTGTTTAACTGAAGTGGCAAATTTCTCGTATAGCTCATCTGAACCAAGATATTTGCTCATTGTTCTCTTCATCCACTTACATAGATTAGAGGAGGTCTGTCTATTGAACAATTCTGAATTTTTTGAGGTTGGACCTGAACCAACGACTGCTGGATCATCGGATATCACATCAGAGGCAATCAATGAAAATATCTTGGTACTCGGGAAGTAATTTATAAATTTCCCTCCTTTTACCTTGTCAATTATCGTTCTGACGAAATTGAGATCTTCAATGGAGAATCCATCATTCATAGCATCAGAAACAATATCAATGTACTGATCCATGCTTATCCCATCCTCTGGTATCACAAAAGAAGCAGAAGCACCTCCTGTGATCATCACATGTAATATCAGATCTGGATCATTTCTAATCATACTGTCTAGGTGCTCTATGGTTTTGATCGAATACTCATGGGTTTCATTATTAGGTAGGGGATGAGATACCTCATAAATTATATATCTATGATCATGGACTGTGATATCTGAGTATCCTTTTGGCTGCAAAACAATAATTTTATCGAATGATATTTTTCTGTCCAACGCCACTGCTATAGATAATGCGTTTTTACCCATTGCCAAGCCAATATTAGAAAAATGATTATTTTCAATATGCAGTTGATTCAATACATTTGTGAACTGGACATCATCAATAGATAACCAGATTGAGTCTATTATATTCTGATCAATACTCTGATATTTGAACTCATTTTTTGATTCAGGTGTCACAAATCTAATTCAAACTCTTATGAAATAAACTAGAAGGTTAAAATATCATTATCAGCGCATAAATTAATGGAATTCTTGCAATACCTATAAGAAAAATCACACAATACTATTTTATATATAGTAATATACGTTTTCTCGAAATCATTAAATAAGCAACGATATTCGAATATCAATGAATAAACCTTTCTCAATGCTAATATTAGTATTATTATTATCAATTATTCCAGTTAAGGGTGATACCGGGATCACAGCCCAATGGATGGAAGTTGAAGGGGAAAATCCTATTAGGATGAACCGCCTTTGTATGGTATTTGATGACAAAAATGATGTTCTAATTCAATTCTCAGGGAGGAATTTTAATGGGACTTTGAGTGATAAAACACTAGTCTACGATTTCAATACCAATGAATGGACTAATATGAACCCTCAAGTTTCACCACCACCACGACAATATTCAAGAATAAGCTATGATTCTATTTCTGGTACCGTCCTTGTTTTTGGAGGATCTAATATACATGGTATTAAAATCGATGATTTTTGGCGATATGATTACTTAACTAACAACTGGACTGAGATTATTGTATCACCTAGACCCAGTGCTCGTGCTTTACAAGCAATGGAATTTTCACCAAAAGAAAATTCCTTGATAATGTTTAATGGTGAGAAAGATGAGGGATTCCTCAATGAAGAATTCTTCTGGGAATTCAATCTCACAAGTATGACATGGACCCAGAATCCAGTATTTTTTGATAAGGATCTGCCCCAATTTGATGGGATTGATTTTCGACCAAGTATGGTTTACGATTCAAAAAGAGATAAAATGCTTTTATTCACATATGGAACCATTCTGGAGTATAACCTCGATACTCATTCTTTTACAAATATTACTAATCCAGCTCGTACACGTTCTATGGTAGATCCAGTATATGATCGTCTTCATGATAAAATTGTATTGTTTGGAGGCTATACCAATGCCACTGGAGAAATTTTACCAATCGATTCCACAGCAATTTTTGATCCTGAGACACTTGAATACAATATCATTGATGATGGTGGAGTTATTGGAACGCGTCATACTGAGAACAATATGGCTTACGATCCCATCAGGAATAGAACAATTTTGCTTTCAGGTTCGGATGAGGACAGTTATTACAATGACATGTGGTTGTTGACCCTTAACGATCCGAGTATGACAAGTACGACGGATACTCCTGAGATATCTAGCACACTTGAAATTACCTCTCCAGTCTCAAATACTGAAACAACCTATTTTTCTTCAATTTTGTCCTCTCTAATCATAATACCCATTATATTACGAGTAACTAGAAAAAAATAAACGGTTATCAATCACATATTAATTAACAAATTCTTACAATAATTAAATGAATACCAGATAATTAGAGGAATTTAAATTTGATCTCAGAATATTAAATCCCTAGATATCCTTTTATAACCACTGAGGATAAAATTTCAATGAATAAGTCTTTCTTAATTATATTTTTGATACTAATCTTATCAAGTACTCCAGCGCAAAGCGAAACTGGAATCACGGCTCAATGGGTCGAGGTAATAGGAGATAATCCAGTAAGAATGAACCATCTCTCAATGGTGTTTGACGATAAGAACGATGTCCTGATTCAGTTCTCAGGTAGAAATTTTAATGGGACAGTTAGTGACAAAACACTGATCTATGACTTTAATAGCAATGAATGGACGAGTATGAATCCTCAGGTTTCACCCCCACCACGACAGTATTCAAGGATGAGTTATAATCCAAATGATGGCACAGTTCTTTTATTTGGTGGAGCCAGTACTGGAGGGATTGCTCTTGATGATTTTTGGCAGTATGATTATTTAACCAACAACTGGACAGAGATCATTGTTTCACCCAAGCCCAGTGCACGTTCCTTCCAAGCGATGGAATTTTCACCACTAGAAAATTCCTTGATAATGTTTAATGGTAGGAGAACAGGAGCTTACCTTAATGAACAGTTCTTCTGGGAATTTAATCTCACCAGTATGGAATGGACCCAAAATCCAGTATCTATTGATATGGATCTACCTCAGTTTGAGGCGATAGAATTTCGTACAAATATGATTTACGATACTAAGAGAGATAGTATGCTATTATTCAATTTTGCCAATGTTTTGAAGTATGATCTGCATACTCATACACTCAGCAATATAACAGAACCCATGCCTATGAATTCAATTACCGATGCCACATATGATCGCTTGCATGACAAAATCATACTATTTGGGGGGTACGACAATGGGACCGGTGAATTACTACCCACAGACTCCACCGCAATTTTTGATCCCAAAACAATGGAATATCATGTCATAGATGCTGGTGGTGTCATTGGAGTAAGACATACTGAGAACAATATGGCCTATGATCCTATCAGAAATAGGACAATATTGCTATCAGGTTCGGATGAGTCCTCCTATTACAATGATATGTGGTTATTGACTCTTAATGATCCGAGTATGACAAGTACGACAGATACGACAGATACGACTCCTGAGATATCTAGCACACTTGAAATTACCTCTCCAGTCTCGAATACTGAAACAACATATTTTCCATCTATTTTGTCCCCTCTACTCATAATACCAATAAGATGGTATGTCAAACGATCGCGTTAACAATGCTCTAATCAATATCTAATCTGAAGATAACTCTGAAATCAGATATTAATATTAATCAGTGTTCAATTAAATCAAAGATTATGGTCTGGTTCAGTAATGAAGACGAACGTGCTTTCAACAACAAAGAATTTGATAGTGAAGCAGCCACAATTATTCTAGTAAATCATCAAAACCAAGTACTTCTTAATTTAAGAGATAATAAGCCTGATATATTATATCCAAATTATTGGTCTATCATCGGCGGTGGTTTGGATACCGGTGAAACTCCAATACAGGCAATTATCAGGGAGGTAAGAGAGGAGATAAATTATAAAATTCGTTCTCCAGTATTTCTTACAAGAAGAATTGATACTAATCAGATAATCTATTTTTTTGTTGAGAACATAACTGCATCTCTAGATGAATTAGAGCTAAATGAAGGAGTTGATCTTCAATTTTTCAACAAGGAAGAATTATCAGAATTGAAAATCACTCCTTTTATCAAATCAGTACTTATGGATTATTTTAAGGTATAATTTTATAATTATCTCCAAGTTCATGCCTTAACAACCGATATTTAATAATTTATTCCATTTTCGCAGTTAGCAATATTTAAAAAATATCATTTTAGATTCAAATATTGGTATTTGTAATTTCAGTTGGTATTAATGCGATTGGAACACTGGTCAGCATTTACACCTTCTATGTGACCTTGAAGTTGAGAGCATACAAGCTAAATCGAGTTATATTCTTTAATATTGCAACCTTGGCCATCACCCTGTGGAACATATCCCACCTGATTCTCAATTACATTGAGAAAGATAATTTGATTCTGGCCAGATCTGTGTGGTTGTTAACAATAACGAGTGGTTTTGTCTTGGTTATTGCAACTGTTATGGGGTATTCCCTTTTGAAATCAGAACACATACCATGGAGGCTGATATTTTATTCCGGTCTGGTTAGTATGTTGTTAACCACATTTTACATCAGATCCGATTGGGTTGGAGTTATTTATGATCCAAAACAGGGATGGGTTACCTTTGCAAATAATCAGCTGATCTGGAATATTTTTGTTGTTAGTATTATTATTTTAGCAACCACTGAAATATTATATCCGTTATTTATCAGTTATCTAACTGCTTTACCAGGGCTCAAAAAACCCGTTATCTACATGATTGTGGGTATCATACTCGCAGTATTTTCCAACAGCTTGTTATTTATTATAGAGTACTTCAATCTCATTCATTCCACAAGGTACCTGATTGCAGATCTGGGTTTTCTTCTATTCTTCTTCACCTTGCGAAAATATCCATTTGTGGGGATCTATGATAATTCTGAGGTTCATCAGGTTATAATTTCCAATACCAGTGCAGAGGTCAAGTACTCTATCAGCAGGGATAAGAGACTGACAGTTCTGACCACAGGTGCAATAATCGGCATTAATACCATGCTAGAGGGAATAAGTCCTGTTCCTCAGAGCCAGCAGTTACCACTTAACATATTCAAGAGACTTGATCTCGAGAACGATGTCTATTATATTGCACAGCAAAATCATCTGATCATTATATTTCATCTTTCCAATCCTACGGGCATCTGTATTCAGAAAATTCAAACCCTATCAAAAATTTTCACTAATGGAGATTCTGATGGTGAACTGGTTGAATTCAAACAGAAATTAGCAGAATACTTTCCACGGGAGTTTCTCAAACTTACAGAGTTCGATTAAACGGGATTAGCCACCAAGAGAAACTAATATAAAACATCAATCAAAAAGAAATTTGTAACTATGACAGAAGATGCGAACAAAGATGAAGAATCAGCTATTAGGGACGTAACCGAATCACTTAATCAAAAGAGAATGGAAAGTGATGAATCAGGTGGTGTTAGGGAACTACTTCGCAACAGAGATTTTGCAGTACTGTTCTCAGGACAGACCCTGTCTGATATTGGTTCCAATTTTACCTTCATTGCGTATCTGTTTCTAATTATATCAATAGGGAAAGGACTTAATCTAAGTGAGGGTGAGATAACAAAAGCTCTGGCTCTTGTTACAATGTTTCAATTGGTCCCCACACTATTATTTGGTCCCTTTGCAGGTGTCCTGGTAGATCGTTTTGATAGGAAAAAAATAATGCTAAGTATGGATATTGTGGGTGCCATTACATCATTCTCATTGATATTTGCAACCACTTTTACTCACGTGTACATCCTCGCTGCGTCCTTCTCATTGTATCGTATCTTCTTCTTCCCGGCAAGAACTGCATCTTTGCCCTTAATTGTGAGACAAGATCAATTACTGCAGGCCAATGGATTATCATCAACCACATTCCAGCTGAGCGGAATTATAGGTCCAGCCTTGGCAGGATTGACTATTAAATTCCTCGGATTAAAGACTGCATTTTTCATCGATGGTGTAAGCTATGTTATTTCATTTCTATTTATCCTATCAATACGCACTGATCTTAGACCAAAGATCAAGGATGCATACCTGAGTGTTGCTGGAGTGATGGCGGATCTCAAATTTGGTATCGTCTATGTTGCCAGAGATAAGATTTTGAGATTTGTCCTGGTCAGCTCCTTCATTTTTATATTGGCTCTTACAGCTGTCAATCCATTGTTCCCAGCCTATCTGACATTTACTTTCGGTTTAGAGGAAGATGTTTACGGATATATCAACACCGTGGCCGCAATTGCTGGATTGATCACTGCAGTACTGATCACCTCAAAAGGGCAGATCGATCGAAAATTGGCCATGATCGCAAGCGCGATGATTGTCGCAGGCTTTTCAATATTACTGGTTGGTTCTGCACCATATTTACCGAATCCTGAAGTCTGGTTGTGGGTAGGTATGGCCTTCATTGGTACTGTTAATGTGCTCCTCTCCATTCCTCTATCAACTCTATTCCAAAGCATTGTTCCCAATGAGGCACTGGGCAAGGTAAATAGTATACTGGGATGGACCTTCTCTGTCGGTCAGATGCTGGCTGCGTTTATTGCCACCACCTTGGTTTTGAACTACTCGATTTCAACAATTTTTATTGTTCTGGGTTTGATCACCATTCCTGTAGGTTTTATCACATTACTAATTAATGTTAGAGGTGGACTAGATCAGGAAGTTCAGGAAAGAGAGGGTGAGATGCTCCAGATACGTAAGCAACAGGATCTTGAATATCAGAAGGAGTTATTTGGGGCACCTGAGGAGAGAGAGATGGATTTTACTAAATCTCCAGAATTACAGGACTTATCTGATAAAATTGATAAATTGATGAAAGATAAGAAATAAGCCTTCGATATTTTAATAAATATCATTGATAAATTGGCATCCTTTAAGGAAATCTTGTCAGTAACTATTGCAGAGTGGACATAATTATTCTAAGGAAATAGTTCCATTTGATGACTGATGGATCGATTCTATAATATTTTTAAAATCTTCTGCACTACCTTTTTCTGCTTTGTCTAATGATTCAAATAACATATTTACATCATCATTTTCCAAATCTATTATTTTTGCAAAATCTTCAAAAGGTCTTAAAAGTCTAATTGCTTCTAAACGCATTTTAGGATCATCTAAATCCCAATTTTTAATTCGAGTCAAGAGAAACTCAAGCTCTATATATAATATTTTATCACTATTTGATTCTAACATTTCAATGTAAGATTGGTCGGATATAGCTATCATCTCTTTTTTCTTCTCTTTGTTTACCAATTCTACTGGCTGAAATGAACGGATTAAATTTTGTAAAGTTTGGAAGTCGAAATTTTCTTGAGATTCCTCTAATTTAGGATATGAGAGGTAATTGATCAATAGTAATTGATCTTTTAGATCTCCTTCTATTCCAATTAGTGCAATATTATTATCAACTCGTTCAACCATTTCATTGTTAACGAATACATTCTCCAATTCCTGTTTTAGTTCAACTATTTTTACTTCTCTATTTGTATTGGTAACCAGACTAGATGGTGATTTACGTATACTCAAAACACCAAGACCAAGTAGTTGACTAACATTGATGATAAAATGATATTCAAGAGAACGTTCTTTATAAAAAGGATAAGGATATTTATCCAAAGAAAGGATTGACAATCGAGGAGTGCATAATATTTCTAAAGCTGATGGATAATTCCTTCCATCTATAATCGTTTTTCCAGGAATAGGTAGTATTGAGATATCTTTGTAACTTTTTAGTCGTAAAACCTTGTTAAAATTTTCAATAAATGAAGGATAAATTTGTCTTGCAATCTCTAGATCCATTTTTTGAAATTCTGCTAACCATTCGATATGACTCAATTCATCAATAATCCAGTCACTAGGGGGTTTGGCTATGGTATATAATCCATCAATTCCTCCCATTCTTGGAATATTATTGGACATGGTTTCTTTTTTGATTTGATCCTCCGATATGTCAGACCACCGGATAATGCCCTTTGCAGCATCAATAATGTCTCCTTTATCAATAATAGTGGGGATATTAATTTCATGCTCTCGTTTTGAATTTAAAACTAATATGAGGAAAATTATAAATAGCACTACGCCCGTTATTCCTGCAATTATTCTTTCAAGTGATCCTTCTGCTTTTGAAATCCATAATACAATTACTCCTTCTACCACAATTAAAAATACCGATAATAATGAATATAGGTTGTTAATTTTACTTGGATTGATTCCTCTAATCATTATAATCCTCCTTTGTTACCTTTTTAAAATATTCAGTAACTAACTTTTTAGTTGAAATCTCACCTTCTACTTCAATCGAAAAGGGTAAACGTTCATGGAATATTTGTAGGATTTTCTCATCTTTTTTTCTTCTGATCCGCATATATGGACTTAATATAAAACTCATTTGAGATACAATCGTGAAACATATATATGTATGTTAAGCATGCCACAGATTAAAATAATGAAATTTTTATCAAAAATCCATCTTTTTCTAATATTTCACAGATTTCTCTTAATGCTACTTGATAGTGTTCGATGATGTAATTACCCATTATATTAAATCTGTTAAGTGTAATCTTTATACCCCTTAAACAATTAAATTAGTTATCCCCTGACTTCCTCACCACCCCAATAATTTCAATATCCTACACTATTTTTTCTATATCCTTAGCGTTCGCTATCAAATTCTATTCGCTAAATGTTAAACCACTATCTAATTAAACCTAATATCCCAATGAATGACCAGTCAAAAGCACGAAAAATCTATTTTTTTGATGTGCATCGAAAGTTACTTCCCCTTCTTGTTTCACCATTCAGATATGAACTGCAAATAAATATGATATTTTGAAGAAATTACAATACATTTATTTTATTGATTCTTTTTCAAAGGGATATTCCCACAATTTCTTCAAGTTGGACAATTCCCAGCTATTACCATCACTCAGCTCAAATTTCTTTTCCTTGATTATCTGGGCAATGGGAGTAATTTCCAGTTCAGTTTTGAATTTATCACATTCCATCAGACATTTCATCTCCTGATCCTTGGGAATTTGGATGAGATATCGTGGACCATGCTCGCCCCAGGAAAAACTCAGATCCTCGGACTCATAAAAATAGTTAAGTCCTATATCACTCTGGATTGACCACTTGGCCAGAGTGGTGAGGAGGCCTCCTCTACCTATATCAACACAGGATATGATAAATGGTCTTAATAGTTGTAGTAACTCTTTTGCTTGGAGTTCTAAACCGAAATCAACGGTGATTTCTCCACCATCTCCACCATATCTCCTGTAGTACTCCGATCCTGCTAGGAAACCATCATCAGGTCCTATCAGGTATATTTTTCCAGGTTCATCTCTTAACATATTTGGAATGTGATCTTTTATTTTATCAATCAATCCAGCTACTCCAATAAATGAACTGGTGAGGAATTTTTCCTTTTCTTTACCAAAATTATTCCATGATACATGTCCACCAACAACAGGTATATTCATCTTATGAGATACCTCGGCCACACCTTTTAGCACATTCACAAATTCGGTGTAGGAACCTGCCTTGTCTGGATTACCTGCATTCAATGAATTAATCATACCGATTGGGGTGGCACCGCTACTGATTACTGATCTTATGACACCTAGTGTGGAAAGAGCAGCCCCATCTTTGATATCCTGGCTAATCAAATATGAATTTCCACCTGTTGTTATTGACAGTAGTTTATTGTTGGGTAATTTAATGACTCCACCATCCTGACCGGAGCTGATAATTCTCTTTTCCTTTTTACCCTTTAGTTTGTAAAGAGGTGTGTGGGAGGATTGATTATAACTTGTCAATATTTCAATTAATGGATGATCCTGAGATTTAGTAATTCTTTTTGAATAATTTATCTTGGATCGATCTCTGAGAACCTTTCTCTTCTGTTCTGGCACACCATTGATTATAAAATCCACTGGCAGGTTGGTCTCGAGGGATTCATTTTTATGGGCAATGAAAGTATTCCCCTCTGTGACAGTTCCAATAACTGACGTTTTAAAATCATATTTTGAGAGGATTTCGAGTACCTTATCTTTATTTTCTGGTTTTATAACTGCAAGCATTCTTTCCTGAGATTCCGAGGTTAGTATCTCTCCTCCAGTCATCTCAGGGATACTCAAGGGAACTTTCAATAGATCTATCGTAATCCCATTTTTTCCTCTTTCAGCCATTTTGAGTGCTGCACAGGATAGTCCTCCTCTTGCTAAATCATGGAGCCCATTCAATAGTTCCTTATCTCTTAGTTCTAGGGTAGCATTGATCAGTTGTTTTGCGGTTGATGGATCTCCCTTTTGAACCTGCGATTTTTGTTTATTTTTGTCAGGATCCTTTGATGTCGTAACAGATATAGTCTCTAAGCCAGTCGAAGCTCCATATAACACAAGTAAATCCTCAGGATTTGATGCGATCAAAGGAATTATATCCTTCTGTTTGGCTACGCCAACACCCATAATATTTACGAGGGGATTGTTTTCAAACTCATCAGAAAATGCGAGATTGCTTCCCATATTGGGAACTCCGATGAAATTACTAAAAGATGTTTTTCCTAATATAACATGATCCAGCAATTCTCTCTGTTGGGCACTTGAGGGGTCCCCAAATCTTAGACAGTCTAATAGTGCAATAGGCTTGCATCCCTGGGATATTATGTCTCTGATAATTCCACCTACTCCTGTAGCCGCTCCAACATATGGATTCAGTGCAGAACTATGATTACTACTATCTATCCCCAGTTTTATCACAAAACCATCACCTACATCTATCAGTCCCTCTCCTTCTCCCAGTATCACACGTGGTCCCTCAGTATTGAAGAGATCAAACCAATTTTTGGAAGATTTATATGAACAGTGTTCTGACCAAAGGGCATTTGTTACAGATTCTTCTGCAGCGGATACTTCCCTCTTGATCTTGTGCTTTATGGCCTTGGATTCTTTCTTTGTTAACATACTAATTCCTCTAGATGTGGTATATTTCCATGTGATATGTGTTTATCAAAGGAATGCAGAATATATTCTTTTCCCTTAGTTATCGGTGGTTAATAGAGTTAATTAAAAATTAAAAATTATTATTCGGTGACTGAATCAAAATCATGTTGTGCCCTTACTCTAGCTAAGTAGATATAATAAATTAATATTTATGACTAAATTGACACAAAATTATACGAATTGTGCAAAAATATAAGCTTATGATTATGTTCGGATACACGAAAAAATAATACTTGATAATGTTTGTCTATACGAACTTTTAAATAAATTAGTATCTTAAGTAAATTAATAAGTTCGTAGGGACGAAGTTTTGGACAATCGTTTGTATTGGTCTTTGAAAGCTTTATCTACGATATTTAAGGTGAAAAAATGTTTTCATTAGCATCATTTATCATAGGCTTACGAGAGACCATTGAGGCCTCTTTAATCATAGGAATAATTCTCGCATATTTGACGAGAACTGGAAATGCAGATTCTAAGAGGGGGATCTGGATCGGAGCAATGCTGGGAATTATTATAAGTGTAATCGGTGCATTTGGATTTCAGAAACTATTGGGTGGTTTCACAGGGACTACTGAAAAATTATTTGAAGGGGTAATGATGATATCGGCTGCATTGCTTTTATCCTTCATGATTATCTGGATGTTCAAGTCAGCTAAAACCATTAAATATGAATTAGAACGTAAATTGGAGCATGCAGTCAAACAGAATAAGAAATATGCACTCGTTACACTATCGTTTATTATCATTTTGAGAGAGGGGATTGAGACTGTTCTATTCTTAACTGGCATCTCATCCACTGAGGATCCCTCCACTGTATTTTTATCGGGTAGTATTGGGATATTTGTTGCCATTATTTTATCAGTGCTATTTTTTAAGAGTTCATTCAAGTTGAATATCACACAATTTTTCAATTACACAAGTGTACTCCTGATCTTTTTCGCTGCGGGACTGTTTTCTCATGGAATTCATGAGTTCCAGGAACTTGGTGTGTTTGGTGCCACAAATTCATTCTGGAATGTTAATTTCATGGACCTGTCTGGAGTACTAAATGATAAGACAAATACCATGGGGGTCATGTTGCGTGCATTATTTGGCTACCAAGATAAGCCAACTCCTGTTGAGTTGATTTCTTATGTCTTTTACTGGATAGTTATCACCCTAACCTATTTTCAGGTAAATATCTCTATCAAGAAAAATACGGCTAGTGAGATAGCAGCATAAAATAATTCCCAATTACTTAAAATGATAAATAAGATAGTATTAAGAATAAATACTTATTATCCGCAAAATCATATTAACAAATATGACTGCTTACTAGTCATGGTTCTGCCAGAATTGATTTAATCAATGATGATGGGTCAGCCTCCGAGCAGTCATACATTTCACATCTCAACTAGCAGTAACTTGCAAATCGAAACATTGTAGACATATTTTGATAAATCTCACATTATTGAAAAGATAGGTTAATAATATCGATAACACATATTGATAAGATAGAATAAGGTGTACAACTTATGCAAGGCGCGGATCGATTAAACAATCTGATTAGGGATATATACCTACTAAATGCCATAGGAGAGGTAATCACTCTTCAGATCGACCTTGTGGATGTTAATGAAGTCACAGAGAGCCTCAAAGAGCAATTTAACGATTCAGAGAAAGATGGTTTATACGTAAACGGGATGATTTTACAGAGAAAAATTGCAGGATCAGAACCTGATTACCACGATATCTTTGATCGGATCACAGATATCACTGGTGATTTTGAATCCATCGAATCCGTTACCGTGCTGATCAGGGTGGCCTATGCTAATTCAAATATTGAGGTGACTCTGCAGATTGATGGACAATTACAACCAAACATACTCCAAGTTGCTAATAATCAGATGTACTTTGATCTGGTGAATTTGGTCCAGACCAAGTGGGTCTTCGCAAAATCACATATGGCAATGTAATATCACTAAGATAATAATGAATTTTTATTCAAATCCTATCGATATGGTAAATGAGTACAATTAGGATTACATTAATGTTATTTATGCGAAATCCTTATTTGTCAAGGGTATATCGAATATTGCGAATATCAAGATTATGGCAATGAATATTGATAATGAGAGCACCAGTTCCCAACCGATCTGCTTAATATTTTTGTGCAGATCTCTCATTGATTTTGCAGAAATGTACTGTCTCACGCTTCTGAATGTGGGTTCAGCAAGCACCAATAACGATGCTAACTCCAGAAATTTCATTAAATACATGGGTATAAATGATACTAGGAAGAACATCCAGATATAGAATGGAATTTTATGATCCAATTTCTTTCGGTATGCTCCCACATTAGTCACCAAAACCAATGAAATACCTGAATAGATCCACCAAATCGCAAGTATATACAAAAAGTGCTCTACTGTCTCAATCTTAACCAAAGAATTATGAAGCAATGCAAATTGCATTGTGACACTCAAGGTCCCAAATAATAGCTCTATATAATCCTGTTTCATTGATTTTACTGCTATTATTCCCCAGATTATCACAATAATTCCTAGAATGGCCCAATAAGCCAATATCAAGGTGGAAAAATTCCAAATTATCAAGAGTACGCTACTGAGTGCGACTACAAGGATGGGTAGGGGATAAATTGTGGAGAATTTAGATTTGACCATTATTCTGATACTATCATAGGAGTAGGCTATTGCAAATGAAAATGGAAGGGAGAATAGTAGTCCAATCCATTGGATCTCCTCTGTCAAAGCAAGTGAAATACTGAGAACAATGGATGTGATCCAGATTGATATCAATCCGTGTTCTGTGGGAAAATGTAGTCCACCTGATTCCATATACATCCGATTTTACTCAGCCTTTTTAATTTTGATATATAAGATAAGATTATAACAAAAACGTATACTTTCATTGTTAAATACATTGAAATGGGAAGATCATCAGCACTTATTATGAAAAAATGTGGAAAATCTATTAATATTGCAATTTTCTTATAAGTCTAAGCTCTTAACAGTATATAGATGGGAACTGCCCCGAAAAAATACCTGGCTAAGATTCTATTTATTGGGTCTTATGCTGTGGGTAAAACGTCAGTTAGACGGAATTGGTGTGGGCAAAAATTTGAGGAGAGCTATCTAGCCACGATTGGTGTGGATTTTAGCATTTTAGATATAGAGCTTTCCAAAGATATTACCTGGAAATTGAATCTCTGGGATTTGGCTGGTCAAGCATCATATCAATCTGTCACGCGTTCATTTCTGACCCATCCCAGTGGAATAATAGTGGTTTTTGATGTCACGCGTGAGGACACCAAAAAAGCCATTTTCAACTGGTTACAACGTGTTTATAATGAGAACAGACATATTGTGCATCCAATACCCGTGATAGTACTGGGGAATAAGACAGACCTGACTCCAGGTGTTAATACAGACATAACTAATTACTCAACCTTTAATCTGAGAGACTATGAGAAGATTGATTTTGTAAATCTGGATTATATTCCAACAAGTGCCAAACTCGGTGAAAATCTGGAAGAAGCTTTCAATATCCTGGTCAATAAATTACATCAAAATCAACTGGATATTGAGAAAACAATTGTGTAATTATGGAAATTCTTTCCTTGATGAGAGTCTGATTCCGAGCGATAGGGTAATACCCACAATTACGATCAAATAGATAACACCAGTTAATGCACTGACATCAACTGTAATCATAATTGTCTGGATCGATCAGCCAGTTCTTTCATTAATGATGGTACTGCTGAATTTGACGACCAAACCTCCTTACTCTTTATCCAATAGCATAGTTTACTGCACGCATACTACGAAGTCTTTAATAAACAGCAATAAAATTGTCCACATCTGGTTTGGTAAACTGAGCCTAAGTATCCTTGATCCTCCCATCTTCTTAATGTAGATATAGAAATTCCTCACAAATTTTTGACGTTTCCAATACCAATAC